>DATNOY010000840.1:0-6643 GCA_036703495.1 Coleofasciculaceae cyanobacterium | reverse complement strand
TGCCCGGCTTAGCTTCCACGAGGGCGTTGAGCTTTGGGTCACGGATGTCCTCAACGTGGGCGTTGATCCGGTCTATTTGCTCGATACCCTCAAAGCCAAATTTTTGGAGGCAGGCGGACACCTGTTGGAAAACACTGCCTTTGCCGGAGTGACCGTCCATCCCAACGGCGTCAGCATTCAGGTGAAACCAGAGACTTCTGATTCTCCGACTGTCCTGCCTGCTCGGCTACTGCTGGATGCCATGGGACACTTTTCCCCCCTGTCGCAGCAGGCCAGATCCGGACAACGCCCCGATGCCGTCTGTCTGGTGGTGGGAACCTGCGCTCAAGGCTATCTAGAGAATTCTAGCGGCGATTTGTTTGCCACCTTCACCCCAGTACAAAACCAATGCCAGTACTTTTGGGAAGCCTTCCCCGCCCGCGACGGCCGCACCACCTACCTCTTCACCTATGTAGATGCTCACCCCGATCGCCCCAGCCTGGAAACCCTGTTTGAGGACTATCTTCACCTCCTGCCCCAGTACCAGGGGGTCGAACTCGATCATTTGAAATTTCAGCGGGTCCTGTTCGGCTTTTTTCCCTGCTATCGGCAAAGCCCGCTCAAGCCTGCCTGGAACCGAGTCTTGCCGATTGGCGACAGCAGCGGCAACCAGTCGCCCCTGAGCTTTGGTGGCTTTGGTGCCATGATTCGCCACCTCAGTCGGCTCACCCACGGCATCCAGGCAGCCCTAGAGACAGACTTGCTCGATCGCCCCGCTCTGTCGCTGCTCCAGCCGTATCAACCCAGTTTGGCCGTCACCTGGCTATTCCAGCGATCGATGAGCGTGGGCATGCAGCAGCATGCAGCACCCGATCAAGTAAATGCTCTCCTATCGGGCGTGTTTCAGGAAATGCAGCACTTAGGAGACCCTGTCCTCAAACCTTTTTTACAAGATATTGTGCAGTTTCCGGCGCTGTCTCAAACCATGACCCGAGTGGCAATTGCCCATCCCCTTTTAGTTCTCAAAGTCATTCCTTATGTAGGGTTGCCGACCCTGGCAGCCTGGATGGGACATTACCTGGCGCTAGGCTTGTATGCGGGACTCTACCCCATAGGAAATTGGCTCCGGCCCTGGATCAAAGCTTTACCCCCCCAGCAGCGGTATTATGGCGATCGCTGGCTAGAGGCTTGGCAATATGGTTCCGGGCAGGATTACGGATCTGATCACGAGACTTGAATCCCGCCGGCAGCATCTAATTATTTGGCAACGGCGAAATAATTAGATTGTTTACGCTAAAGGTAAAGCCGTTGAGTCTAATCTGGTTTACTATTTTACTTTCGCGAAACTTTATGATTTTCAGAAGCGTCTGTTGCTGAAAAAGCGCCTATTCTGAAAAAGCGCTTAAGAATCGCGAATTTAATGGAGGGGTGGGCTGCGCCCCCAAGCCCTAGATTTTATTGAATCCAAGCATCCTAAGCCGGATGATAGGTTCAAGGCAGGTTGGGTATGATACGGTTCAATTCACATAATCAGGTTGCAGTCTCCAGATGAATCAGGAAGCTATCCATTTTCTGGAAAAACATTGTTGAAATGAAAAAAGCACTCTACATGCTGGCTGAGTTCAGCGATCGCGATTTCGATTGGCTCTTAACGGCAGGCAGAAAAAAAGCCGTTCATGCAGGCAGCACGTTAATTCGAGAAGGCGAACCGACCGATGCCCTCTACATTGTCTTAGAAGGAGCTTTAGCAGTTTCCTTAGAAGCCATTGGCGGCAAGGAAGTGGCCAAACTGGGCAGCGGGGAAGTGGTCGGAGAAATGTCTTTTGTGGATTCTCGCAATCCTTCTGCCACCGTCAAAGCGGCTGTGGATTCGTTAGTTTGGTCGATTCCGCGATCGCAGCTGGCCACCAAACTTTTACAAGATCGAGACTTTGCCAGCCATTTTTATCATGCGGTAGCGGTATTTTTGTCTGACCGATTGCGCGGTACGATGAATCCACAAGGCAACCTGCCTCCAGGATCTAGCAATGCTGTAGAGGATATGAGTCCTCAAATTGCTAAAAACATTGAACTGGCGGAGGCTCGGCTCGGCTGGCTGCTCAGTCGGCTGAAAGAAACCTTCTAATTTAGCAACGCAGAACGCAGGCATGGAATTTTCTCTGGCACGGCAGCGCTTTTATCAAGAAATTCACCAGCCGGATGAACAGATTGATCTGGCAAAAGCAGCCCTATATCTAGCCCAAGAGGAATATCCGCAGCTAGACGTCGATGAATATTTAAGTGCCTTGGATGCCATGGCAGTGGAGGTGCAAGAGCGCTTGCCCAGCGCATCCTATCCGCTGCGGGTGATCCAAACCCTCAATCGTTACCTTTATGAAGACCTCAAATTTTGCGGCAACACGGATCAATACTATGATCCACGCAACAGCTACCTGAATGACGTGATCGATCGCCGCACTGGCATTCCCATCACGCTATCGCTGGTCTATCTAGAGATTGCCCGCCGCATCGATTTTCCTATGGTAGGTGTGGGGATGCCCGGACATTTTTTGATCCGCCCAGTGGGGGAAGAGCTGCAAATTTTTGTCGATCCCTTCAATCAAGGCGAGGTGATGTTTGAGCAAGACTGCCAGGAGCGGTTGGGTCAACTCTACAACAGACCCTTCGAGTTCCGCCCAGAGTTTTTAGAGTCCGTGAGTCCACGATATTTTCTGGCTCGCATCCTCACCAACCTGAAGGCTGTCTATCTTCAAAGTCAGGATGTCCTGCGGGCACTCGCCGCAATCGAACGAATTCTGCTGCTGCTGCCCCATTCCCTCATGGAGCAACGCGATCGCGGCTTGCTTTACTACCAGCTCGATCGCTGGGTGGAGGCGCGTCAAGATTTGGAAAACTATCTAGCCTATGCGCCACCCACCGTTGCAGACGCATCGATGATTCAAGAACTGCTGCGCCGAATCGATCGAAAACCATAGCAGTTTGCAGGATGGGATGGGAATAATGGGGGAAAGCGGGAACGGGCAGAGCTTGATAGGAGCATTGCTCATCGCCTAAAAGTAGCGTTCTCTAGCGCAAAAAACTAAACTAAACGCTATTAGTAGCGTAATCCTAAAATCTGGTTTACACTTAGCACCGTAATTCACGCTCTATCTGGGTCGTGAGTGACCCACTTGACCTCACCCCCAGATTTTCTTAAAACAAGACTGGGGCAGGTCATTTTTTACCTTTATAGCCGTCCTCATATAGCGGTTCCCATCCAAATGAGACGGGGTGTAGGGGTGGAATTCCTGGCTGGGGGTGCAGCCCCACACCCGCTTGTCCTACTCTGAGTGCGTAGCACACTATACACCGTCTATGGTCAATTCTCCCGAACGCTCCTCTGTCCCTGCGGATGGCGATGCTCTGGCCGCCATACCGCTGCGTATGACACTGCAGGGGGCTACGCTCAGCCAGTCCATCCTGCAACAGGTTCCGGGGCAGCTGTTACAGCGATCGTTTCCGCCAGCTAACGAAGTGGTCACAGCCATGCAGCACCTCATAGAGGCTGTGGCGCACCCATCTTCCGCCTCTGGACTGCCTCTAGACGAAATCCAGTCCAGCGAAATGCAGCAGAGCGCCGAGCGAGTGGTGCAAGCGCTGCAGTCATATCCGCTAGAGGTGGATGCGACAAGACGAGAGTCCTTGACCCAACATTACGTTTGCCTCAAAGACCTGACGCCCTGGTTGCTGTGGGGAATTGCCCGCAGCGCCTATGGAGCCATGCGTTTACTCGAAGGAACCGCAGCGACAGTATTACAACCCGATCAGCGCTGGCAGTCCGGTATCTTGCGGCTCGTGGCTTTCCTAGCCGTCAAAACGCCCAGCTTCTCCTATTCGTTTGATTTAGTAACTCAACAGGCTGTGCCGGAAATTTTAGGAAACGATCGCCTGATTCAGCTGGGTGACTCTACCCTCTACCCAAAACCCACCACCATTGTGGAAGCGACTCGCCTGCTGGTGGCGCAAATCCAAACCACCACTCCTGCTCTCCAGCCTTTTTTGCAGGACATTCACACCGAAATCTTAATTCCAGGACAGTCTTGGCAACCTGCTACCCTGCAACTGCAGCTAGGCTTTGAGTTTACGCCAACTCCGACACCGTCTACCGCTTTCACACCCCGTCCGGCCATCCGGTTCACCCATCCTGGCTGGATTGAGGAATACGTCAGTGCGATCGCCCACCAATCCATTACCCAGCTATTGCCCGATCTACCCAGCCTGCAATTGGCTGAGCCAGAAATCCCCGTATTGATCCAAGATGCCCAGCGGGCGAGCCAGCGCTGGAAAACCGACCTGACTCTGACGAGTCGCAATTTTTTGCAGCAAAACCTGCAGCTAGATGAACTAGCGCTCAGGCTACTCTGGTGCTTTAGCCATAGCGCTTATGATGTGATGCAGCTGATGAGCGGCATTGCTGTTAGCCTGCTGCAACCCGACAGCAGTTGGCAAACAGGGACACTGCGCCTGTGGATGGGGCTGACTGTGCAAACTCCTGAATTGGATTGGTGCCTAGATCTGATGACTGGGCAATCCCCTGAAGTACGTTCAACGGCTGTAGCGCTGAATAGCGTTGTGCGATCGCCCCAGGTTCCCTGGCTCTATCAGCCCCTGCTATTAGAACAACTGGATGCCAAAATTCGACAACATATTGCTCAAGCCACGCCGGAACTGCTGCTAATCATGCAGGGGGCAGAGGTTGATTTGCTGGATACGGATAATCAATGGCAACCGGGTGTAGTGCGGTTGAGCGCCAGTTTTGAGTTTATTGGGGATGTGGGGAAATAGGGACTCGGAAAGAGAAACAGAGAATCGGGACAATCAGCGCGTTTGTTTGGGCGGGGCAGTTACGATGAGATGGGTAAGCTGACTTTGCTCTTTTCCTATGTCTGATTCTCCAATTCTGCCGGGCAATCGCCAAAATTCTGCTGCATCAGCGGCTCTGAGTGTTTGTGTGCAAGCTTTGGGGTTGGCGCAGATCCAGCGGCATGTGTTTATTTGCGCAGATCAAACGGTGCCTAAATGCTGTGATCAAGAAGCAAGCCTGACTGCATGGAACTATTTGAAACAGCGCCTAAAAGCATTAGGGCTAGATCAACCGACAGCCGAGCAACCAACTTGCATCTTCCGCACTAAAGCCAACTGCTTGCGCGTTTGTCAGCAGGGTCCGATTTTGGTGATCTATCCCGATGGGGTCTGGTACCACAGCGCCATGCCTGAGGTGATTGAGCGGATTATTCAAGAGCATTTAATCGGCAATCGCATCGTAGAAGAGTACGCTTTCCTAGTGCATCCGCTGCCGCCTCTAGCACCACAAAACCCTTCTTTAGGTTGATTTTCGGGTCGATTGCCCTAGATGCAAGCTGAAGACGGTAGGATTGAACCGGGCAAATTTTTCTCTAGATAATCTTTACTCTAGTGGGTTAACTAGGGCAGGAGTCTGGGGGTGTTTTGCGCGCCTCCAATATGGACGCTATGCCTAGCGTTCATGTAGCAGACAACTGGACTATCTCTGCTCAGGGCAATTTTTGCTCTTCCTCACCAACCAGCTTTACTTTTTAGCAACCATGGCAACTACCCTGTTTGATATTTCCGTGAAAACGAGTGACGGCAAAGAGAAAGAGTTAAGTGACTACGCAGGCAAGGTTTTGCTGATTGTTAATGTAGCGTCCTATTGCGGCTACACGCCTCAATACAAGGGCTTAGAAAAACTCAATCAAAAGTATGTCCAGGCGGGGCTGAAAGTTCTTGGCTTTCCATGCAATGATTTTGGTGCCCAGGAACCCGGCAGCATTGAAGAAATTGTCCAATTTTGCGATCGCAGCTACAGCGTCAGCTTTGAGCTATTCGATAAAGTTCATGCTAAGGGTAGCCAGCAACATCCGCTTTATACTTATCTGACCCGGACAGGTCAGCCGACGGGCGATGTTTCCTGGAACTTTGAGAAGTTTCTGGTCAACAAAAAAGGGCAAGTTGTAGCGCGCTTTAAGAGCAGCGTTGCCCCAGATTCTCCAGAACTTGTGAGCGCAATCGAGCGAGAATTGGCACAATAATGAAGTAAGAGAGGGGCAAGAAGAGAGGCAGTGTGTGCAGATTTACTGTCTCTAGCCAGACTGCCTAAAGCAAGACTGCGTAAGGCGTGATTATTGCTAATTGCCTCTCTTCATCTTAAGGATTCAACTTAATGATTCAACACGAAGATTTTTTAGGTAATTTTAGTGTTATGTGAAAATACTGGATATCATGTACTGGGTATCATGATCGGCGAACTTTGTGACTGATTCTAAGCGTGGCGAGTTATCAAGCATGAGCAAGGAAAATAGTGTGGGTGAACACAAGCGGCTATTGCTGATTGATGATGACCCCAACTTGATTTTGCTAGTTAAAGACTATCTGGAATTCCGAGGATATGAGGTCATTACTGCTGAAAATGGGCAGGAAGCGCTGGAAGTCTTGGATAAAGATACGCCAGACATGATTATCTGTGATGTGATGATGCCTCAGATGGATGGCTATT
Source organism: Coleofasciculaceae cyanobacterium (assembly GCA_036703495.1). Taxonomy (GTDB): domain Bacteria; phylum Cyanobacteriota; class Cyanobacteriia; order Elainellales; family Elainellaceae; genus Drouetiella. The sequence continues at coordinate 111 of DATNOY010000840.1, read as the reverse complement.
CGCTCGTAGAACATGTTAGAAAAAATCCTCGCACCAATTGGATTCCTGTTCTTTTTCTATCGGCAAAAGGGCAAAGCCAAGATCGGGTCAAAGGTCTGAACACGGGTGCAG
>DATNOY010000839.1:0-6160 GCA_036703495.1 Coleofasciculaceae cyanobacterium | reverse complement strand
CGGGGGGATGTGGGTTCAGATGTACGCTATGTTCAAGATCTGCTGCGATCGGCAGGTTACTTTAACGCGACTTCTACCGGCTTCTACGCTACGTTGACTGAAAGCGGTGTTAAGGCTTTCCAGCGGGATCAGGGGCTAGGGGTGGATGGAATTGTGGGTGTGCAAACGTTGGCTGCGCTGGAAGCTCGAACTTAAAGACGCACTTTAGATGCCTGAGTTAAAGCAGCGTAAATCGCTGTTTCCATGCAGATCGGATCCGGGAAATGGGGTGGAGTTCTACCCTTGTTTAGAAGCCCCGCTCCCACATCCTTTGGATTGCATGGAAGTAAGAAATGCTATCTATTTAACTCTCTGTTTAACTTGAGCCGTTAGCGAAGTTTTGGCAAGATTGAGGTTAGGACTTAAGGAGCTGTAGAGGAAACCCTGATGGAATCGCTTGCCTATCTTTATTGGGCTCAGGACTACGAAAATCCTGAGGACAAGCCGATCGCCTTACTTAAGAATTCAGCTGGATTTGCCGCTTCGGAGCATTTGGCATGGCCCAAGGCTGCAGCTCTGGGGATGGCGGGTGTCCTCTGCTGTCCTGGCGTAGTAGGTTTATCTCAGGTGGCTCAGGCTCAAACTTACTCTAGCGAAGGGCTTTATCCATCCAGCATTTACGCTTTTGAAGACAGCAGCACTCCTTACGCCAGCGGTTCCGTTAACTTAACGCCCTCCAGCAGCTATCGGTTTAGCTATGACGGCTATGCTTATGTTCGGCCCGATAGCGGTCTGGGATACCGCTACCCTTGTTCTAACAATTACCCTGGCTCATCTGGCTATCTACCAGTGCGTCCAGCAACTCCCAGCCGCCCTGGCAGTTTAAGTGTGGGTGATAGCGGCGATGCTGTCCGGCAACTTCAAGATCTGCTGAGAAATGCTGGCTATTTTAGTAGCCCCTCTACCGGATATTTTGGGACAACGACCGAGAGTGCCGTGATGGCCTTTCAACAGGACGCTGGCTTGGTGGCAGATGGCGTGGCGGGATCCCGAACGATCGCGGCTTTACAAGGCAGTGATTATCGTCCGATTCGTCCTGGCAGCAACCTACTACAGTATGGCGATCGGGGCGCACAGGTCAGCCAACTTCAGAGTGCTCTGAAATCTTTGGGCTACTATAGCGGTACAATTGATGGGGTTTTTGGAACCTCAACTGAGGTAGCTGTTCAGACATTCCAGCTAGACTACGGGCTGAGTGCAGATGGGGTTGTGGGTTCTGTGACCCAGAGAAAGCTGCAAACGCTCGTTCCAGGTCTAGCTTAAGATATGAAGACTAGAGGGTACTAGGACTATGGAGTGCTAGGACTGTGGAAATGGGTGAAAAACCTCCAAAACGCCTCAAAACGGGTTTTGGAGCCTTGAGCTGTCCCTCCAATCTAGCTTGACGGACTACTCATTGAGGAAAGAAAAAAGCAGGGTACCCTGTGGAGTTGAGGAGTTAACTTGGTACAAGTGTACCATAGTCTGTAGAGCAAATCGGTTTGTAGAGCAAAATTTTTTATGCCGCAACTTCAGGCTGTAATTTTTGATGTCGATGGCACTTTAGCCGACACCGAGCGGGATGGGCATCGGGTAGCGTTTAACCGAGCATTTGCAGCGGCGGGATTAGAGTGGGGATGGTCTGTTGACCTGTATGGCAAACTGCTGGAGATCACCGGCGGCAAAGAGCGGATCCGGTTTTATCTAGATCAATACCATCCCGATGCTATATTGCCTGGGGAGTTGGGCAGCACCCTAGCTGAGCAAATTGCCAGCCTGCATGCCGCCAAGACCAAGTACTATGAGCAGCTGCTAGCAGAAAATATCATTCCGCTGCGGCCTGGCGTCAAACGCCTGCTGCTGGAAGCTCGCGAACAAGGCATTCGGCTAGCGATCGCCACCACTACCACGCCAGCCAACGTCACTGCCCTGCTAGAAAATGCCCTTTCTCCTGAAGCGATGGGCTGGTTTGAGGTAATTGCAGCAGGTGATATTGTGCCTGCCAAGAAACCTGCGCCTGACATTTACCACTACGTGCTGCAAGCTATGGACTTATCGCCTGAAGTTTGTTTGGCCATGGAAGATTCTCGTCAAGGTTTGCGATCGGCTTTGCAAGCAGGGTTGAAAACCGTGATCACGGTGAACGGCTACACGCAACATCAAGATTTTTCTGGTGCCGCCCTGGTTGTGGATCAATTGGGTGAGCCAGATGCCGCCTTCCAGGCGATCGCAGGCAACACCAATCAGTCCACCTACTTTGATGTGGTATTGGCGAAACAGCTATTGAAAGATTGAGCGCCTCTAAGCCCTGAGGATCGCGAATTGAATCTAATGGGATTTATCCTCATCCTAGATTTGATGGCATCCAGGATCCTGCAAGCTTTCGCTTCACTGGCAATTCAAAAAAAATTGCCACGATGGAAGGCAAATGATCTAAGCTTACTGAGGTATATATTGTCCTTTTCGCAAGTTGTTGGCTGTGTTCAAACGAATCTCCCTCGCCTCCCTCCTGATCCTCTCTAGCATTTGGGGCATCGCTCAACCGATTTATGCGCAGGCACTGGTTCCCCATGTATTGCAACTCGATCAAAAACAGTTGGAAGAACAGGGCTTAAGTTTGGCGCAAGAATCTGCTCAACTGGCGCAGTTTCAGCAAATCCCACTGGCGCTGTCTCGGGCCCAGCTGGCATCCCAGCTAGCACCGAATAACGCTCAAGTTTGGGCGTTATTGGGTAGCCTGTATCTAGAATCTGAGCAAATCGATCCGGGTATTCAGGCATTGCTGAAATCCCGATCGCTGGATCAAACGAATGATGCGGTTTTATTTGCCTTGGGATCTGCCTACTTTCAGCAGGAAAAGTATGATACAGCCATCCAGTTTATCCAAGCTGGCTTAAAGCTGAAGCCGGAAGTCCCTGAGGCCTTGTTTGATCTCGGTAATGCTTACTACAAGCTACAGCGCTATGACGAAGCGATCGCCCAGTACGAAAAGGCTGTCCAGCTCAACGACAAGTTTTGGCCGGCGCTCAACAATATTGGACTGGTGCTTTATGAAAAAGGCGATGCCGATGGCGCGTTAGAACGTTGGCAGCAGGCCGTTAAGATTGACGGCGACCAAACAGAACCGAGATTGGCGATCGCGATTGCCCTTTACGCTAAAGGGGATACTGCTCAAGCCATCAGCCTGGGTGAAACTGCCCTCCGCAGCGATGGTCGCTATGGGGATCCAGCTTACTTGCAGCAAAACCTATGGGGTGAACGATTGGTTAGCCAAGCCAAAACATTTCTGGCGTTGCCACAAATTCGTAGTGCGATCGCCCAAGGAAATGCCGCTCCAGCACCGCCACAGCAGCAGCAGCAGTAGACCCCGGTAAAATTGCAGGCGAGTGAAACGGGGGAAACCTGGAGCAGAAACCTATAGCAATTTTCAACGGAGTCAAGTCCAGATAATTTTCTGAAAGCCTCGCGGAGCGAGGCTTTCAGAAAATTTGACGTCGGAAAATGGGTTTACTGTGAAACGCTCTCAGCGCTTCGCGGCGTGATCGAGCACATTAGCTCAAACTTCAGTCAAAAAATAATCTGGCTTTAGCCGAGTGCATGCCGCTATAAAATATGGGTCAACCAAACCTGGGTCAACTCACTGACCTCAATCCCACCCTACAACTCTGCTGACGGATCTTTGCTACCCGTCATCACCACTTCAAATTTAGCCCCTGGTTTTGCAAATGCTCCTGTAACTGTGGCATCAGCTGCTTGGCTATAATATCTGGCGGCAGCAAATCCGTTGGGTTAGGGCGATTGCGAGCAATCAGCCATCCTGCGGTTGAGCCTGCGGCTCCGCCGATTACCCACTCTCCGTAGTGAACTCGTGTTGCCGCATTGACAATGTGTGTGGCAGCAATCCCTTTACCACCAATCAACAAATTATCTATCCCCTGCGGAATCAGCGCTTCTAACGGGATCTGGATGGGGCGAATAAGGCTTTCATCTTCGACTGGAGCACTACTGGCTTCTCCTGTCTCCTTGGAGTTACGGTAGCGACAGCCATGCATATCGATCGCATAGTGCGTCAATCCGACGACCGTTGGGCTGAAATCTCGCCCTCCTGCCATATCCCGGCGCAGGTCAGATTCCTGCATCATGAATTGATTTTGGCCATAAGCCGGTCGGCCTAAAATCCGTCGCCCTTCTCGAATGTAGGGCATCATACTCAGCCCGGAAATCGTACCCATGGGCGCATCTAGTCCCATCAGGTACGTTAACGGAGAATCGGGCGTTGCTTTGGTGTCCATTAGCCATTCACCAAACAGCATGGCATGTTCCTCGGCATGGCGCAGCGAACTGAGCGACAATCCCCCCATCCAGTTGCCATGCTGTCCAGACTGAGCAATTTTCTTCTCATTCAAGATCAATGGAGGATCCATGAATACCCAGTCATTCCCCCGGTTCCAGTTGATCATGGTAATGTCACCCGGAGCAGGTGGACCCCAGCGGGGATCATCAAACTTAGTGCTGACAATACGGCGGTACTTAAACAGGCTGGCTCCGTCAAACATAGGAAAGCCAATCAAGTCATATTGCTGCTGATGTTCGCTCCTGGCATAGTCAGGTTGAATTTGCGCCAATACATTGCGGCTATAGCCGCGATCGTCCAGGATGGCCATCGCAAACGGAAAGGTATAAGCCTGAGTGCAATCCGGATTGTCTTGCCGTGAGGCGTAAAGTTCGCTAGTGGTGGCTTGGGCTTCAGAACCTAACCGATAGGGAATGCCCGCCCACCCCACAAACTCACCCGTGTCTGTGGCATCAATCACAATCATGTGCTTGCCTCGGGGCGGCTGCAAGCGAATCGGCACTTTCTCAAACACTTGATCCGACGACCAGGAATACCAGGAAGGCAGTTCTTGAGACGGACGGCCTTTAGGAGCATAGCTAGGATTCCGAGGCTGGCGATGCACCGCATATACTGCGACGATCTCTCGCCCAGTTGGGTCAAACTCGGCTCCTTTAAAGGCTGTGCCCGTTTGCCAACGGCTGCCGGGTGCTCGTTGAGCAGCAGTCTCCAACAGCTGTTGAGCAGCACTGGCCCCTGCCTTAGGCGGGAAACACAGCGTTCCCACCCAGCAGCTGCTAATATCTGCCACAGGTTGCGGCGAAGATAAGCCTGTCCAGGTCGGCATACTGACTGACTGCTGGCGAATCAGCTGCTTAAAGGCAGTCCAGCTAGGCGAAAAACTGCTGCGGGCCCGCATAGACATCGACTCATCCAGGGCCGACACACCCTGAGAACTAATTTGCCCCCCTAGCCAGGGAGATAGCTCAACTAGGCAGGTTTTAGCACCCGATTGCATAGACTGAGATGCTGCAGAAATGCCGCCTAACGACCCGCCCAGCACCACCACCTCACATTCCCAAACTTCTTTAGGATTGGGCAAAGGCGAAACTTGCGGCCTACCGCTGAGTCGGTTTGCCAGTTTATCAAAAGTTGTTGCATCAAGCGCCTTAGCCGTCTCAGTGACGATGGAGCTGCCCGATGACATAGGTGTCACCGTTCCACCCCAAGAATAATATTGCAGTGCTCCTAAAAGCCCACTCGCACTGACTGGAATCAGCAAGCCTAAGAGAACGAGCTGGTTCAGTTGGCGGGTAGAGATAGGTGGATTCACAGGAGATTCTCTAAAATATAAAAAATTAGATTTAGGTTAGGAGATGAGTAGCGCTTCCTGACTCAAACTTTTAGACCTACCGCTATATATAGCGAAATTTTGGAGCTTTATTGCAAAAAGCCTAAAAGATCACATAAAAATTTTTGAGCAAAGGTATTTAAAAGAGGCGATGGAGCTAAGGCGATTGGCAAAAACCACCCTAGATCCCCCTGCCAATTCCCCATTCCCTATTTTCCTTTCCCCCTGCCCTAACCCCTAGCACTATAGTTCCGGATATGCGGTCGCGTCGCCGGACGTGGAAACAAAGCCTCGATCGCCGCATCCCGATTATTCAACGTTTCATAGAAGAAGAAAGAAACGCCGGAAAATTGGCGATTGCGAGCCACCTGCACCTGGCGCTGAATTTGGCCTGTATCTACATTGAGTACACTTAAGCCCGTAAGAATACCAATACCCACCGGAATTTTGCGACGCAC
>DATNOY010000838.1:0-6336 GCA_036703495.1 Coleofasciculaceae cyanobacterium | reverse complement strand
CTATCCGCATCCTGGCAATTTCAGGCAGTCTCCGCCAAATTTCCTCCAATACGGCTCTGCTTCAGGCCGCGATCGCCCTCACCCCCCCGGATATCGAAATGCGCTTGTATGGTGGACTGGGAAATTTACCCCACTTCAACCCCGATCTGGAACCGGATGAACCTCCTGCCGTAACCGAGTTGCGCCATCAGATGCGATGGTGTGATGGACTGATTATTTCCACACCCGAATATGCTCATGGTGTGCCTGGAGTCCTTAAGAATGCCTTGGATTGGCTAGTCAGTGGCTCAGAATTTGTCAGTAAACCGATCGCTTTATTCAATGCCTCACCCCGAGCAACCCACGCCCTGGCATCTTTAACGGAAATTGTAACGGTGATGACCGGACGTATTGTGCCTGAAGCCTGTATCACCGTCTCGTTGCTGGGTAAAAATCTGGATGCGTCTGGAATTGTTGCCGATTTGGAGATTGCCAGCGAGCTACGAGGGGCGATTGCAGCATTGGCAACAGCGATCAAGACGATGCAACCTGCAGGAACTGAGGCAAATGCAGACCCGGGATAGCTCAACGTCACGGCCGCGTGACCCGATCTATTCCTGAAAAACGACATCCAGGACAAGTCAGCAAATCGTCAAACGTACAGCAATTTTCAATGGCGTCAGCCACAGTTATTTTTGAGAAGCCGCGCTCCGCGCGGCTTCTCAAAAATAACCCACACTTCATCCAGCGCAAAGCGCTGTAAGTTGCTGCGCAAACTTGCAAAATTCCGGATTCAACTTGACGTTAGCAGAGCCATTAGTTTCAATAGTTGCAGTCGTTTTAGACTCGCATGGTTGTGATGCAAGCGATGGTGATCACCGGGCATGGTGGACTTGAGGTCTTCCGCCAGATGGAAGTGCCACAGCCCGATTTAAGGGAATTTGATCTGCTGGTGAAGGTGCATGCCACTTCGGTGAATCCAGCGGATTGCCGAGCCCGGATTGGCAGCAAGATTCCCCGTCAATTTCCGCTGATTTTAGGTTATGACGTGAGTGGAACCGTGGTAGCCATAGGCGATGCTCTACAAGAGCCACGTTGCGTTGCTTCATTCCAGGTTGGTGATCAAGTGTATGCCATGCCAAATGTGTTGCGCCAGGGTGCCAATGCAGAGTACGTGGCGATCGACAGTCGTAGTGCGGCACTTAAACCCCAGACCTTAGACCATTCAACCGCAGCAGTGCTGCCACTGGTGTCTCTAACGGCGTGGGAATGCTTACACAGGCGAGCGCAAGTACAGCCAGGTCAGACGGTGCTGATTCATGCGGGCGCAGGGGGAGTCGGACATATTGCCATTCAGCTGGCGAAGCTACATGGCTGCCATGTGATCACCACGGCCGGGCGGGCAGAATCAATCCAGTTCTGCCAACACACCTTACAAGCCGATGCCGTTATTGATTACAAGACAACAGATTGGGTTGAGCAAGTTTTAGACCTGACCCAGGGGCAAGGTTGCCCTGTGATTCTCGATTTTGTGGGTGGCGATGTTTTTGAGCGATCGATGGACTGTATTGCCGTTGAGGGTCAATTGGTCACCATCGTCCCAACGGCTAGCGATCGGATTGCAGAGAAGTTGTTTCTCAAGAATGTCACGCTCCACTATGAATTTGCCGGTGCGCCTACGGCCTACAACCGCAATCCAGAACGGCAAGGAGAAATTCTATCAACGCTTCGAGATTTAATTGATCGGGGTTTAGTTAAGCCTCACATTAGCCACAAACTCAGCCTGACAGACGTCCCTGAAGGACATCGACTGCAAGAAACAGGGCATGTCATGGGAAAGATTGCCATTGTGGTCAATCCTTAAAATCCAAGCCAGGGTTACAACATTGATGTCCCCCTCGTCTGGATTTTAGAGCCTTTCCCCCTCTTGACATCCCTCAGCTCTCCCTTGCAGAACGCCCTTGCCTTAAGCTAGGAGTAGTGGCTCGATGGATTGGACACCTACTCAGTCCCTGCCGCGATCGCCATCCTCATTTCCAGACAGATCCCTTAGGCAAATCCCTTAGACAAATCCCTTAGACAGATCCTTTAGATAGATCCCGTTGAACTCAACATGACCTCTATTTCCGCAACGATCGCCCCCCTCAGTTGGTCAGAACTGGAAGCCCTCACAGACTTTCAAGTTGATCTGGTCAATGGTGCAACCAACGCTCAAGCCCGTTTGCGGCTCTTTGGTCACTCTGAAGCCGACGTACAAGTGACGCTCTACCGGGACAACCACGCCTGGTGTCCTTACTGCCAGAAAGTTTGGCTGTGGCTAGAGGAAAAACAAATCCCCTACCGCATCGAAAAGGTGACAATGTTCTGTTATGGCGAAAAAGAGAGTTGGTATAAGCGTAAGGTGCCTTCGGGCATGCTGCCCGCCCTTGATCTGAACGGTCGGCTGATCACCGAAAGCGATGACATTTTGATGGCGCTGGAACAAGCCTTTGGAGCATTGGGGCAGGGTATGAAACATCCTGCCGTTCTGCCGCTTCGGCAACTAGAGCGCCTGCTGTTTAGAGCCTGGTGCACCTGGCTTTGCTACCCGGCTAGTTCGGCTCGGCAAGAGCAACATAACCGGGAGCAATTTATTAGCGTGGTAGCCAAGGTGGAAGCGGCTCTGGCTGCCACACCCGGATCTTACTTCCTAGAGGAATTCGGCACTGCCGATGTCATCTTTACCCCCTATGTAGAACGGATGAACGCCAGCCTTTACTACTACAAAGGCTATTCCCTCCGCGAAGAGAACCCGCGCCTATCCGCCTGGTTTACAGCCATGGAAAGCCGTCCGACCTACCGGGGCACCCAGAGCGATTTTCATACTCATGCCCATGATCTGCCACCGCAGATGGGGGGCTGCTGGGAAAACGGAGAGCCGCAGATGCAGATCAACAAAGCCCGTGTAGACAATGGGCCGTGGGCAGGACTACCTGATGTCACTTACCCAGAACCCGAAACCTCGCGGACGGAGGCGCTATACCGTGTCCTCAAGCACCGGGCCAATATCATTCGCGTTAACCCAGCCGACGATGATCTGATGGATGCAGCCTTGCGCTGTGCCCTGACTAACTTGATGACCGGACAAGTCTGCCCCCCGCCCCCCGGTTCGGATACAGCGCTGCGCTACTTGCGCGATCGCATTAACGTCCCTCGGGATATGTCCATCTATGCGGCTAAACGACTCCGGGAAGCGTTGGAAACCACAGCGGCTTTGGTAGGCGATCGCCAAGGCGTTCCCATTCCCCTGAAGCATCGGCGGGATCAAAACCCGGTAGAATTTGCATCGCCTTAAATTTTGCCTTCAAATCGCTGATACCAGAGGATGTTACCCAACACGGTGATCGCCAAGGCAATGCCGCCTCCCACCCAAGCCAGCATTGGATTGTAGCCGCTGCGGCTGAGGTTCTTCATCCAGAGATGGGTGAGATCGGAGGACATGATCAAATTGGCGATCAGCGGAAACAGATACATCAAAGCAGCACCTACAATCAGCCAGCCCACCATGGAGGACAGCAGGAAGATCGTTTTGGCGGTTGATTGGCTACCCATACGCGATCGCGGTAAAGAACTCAAGTTGAGATTATAGCGGTTTGCGCTCGGCCAAAACCAGAGGATGGTTTGAAAGCCTCGTGGTGCAAGGCTTTCAAACCATCCTCTGGACTTGATTCAGTTGAAAATTGCTCTAGCATGGACGCCGATCTTGAAATTACGATCGCCGAATATTCAGACAACACCAATCTTGCCTGCGCCAGAGTGTAGCCACCACCCAGCCATGCTGCTCCAACGTATCGGCGATCGGTTTCACCTGATCGAGCAAAATGCCGCTGAGAATACCCCATGTCTCCGGCTTAGAGATTTCCGTCATACCGGGGATTAAGTCAATAATCACCTCAGCCAGGATGTTGCACAGGATGCCATCTACCGGCCCAGGCAGTAAGGTTTTCAAGCGATCAATGCTGCCTTCTGCGGCAATCAGGCGATCGGCCTCAATCCCATTCATTTCCTGATTTTCATGGGTAGCCTGCACCGCTAAAGGATCAGTATCCACAGCATAGGCGCGTTTGGCTCCCAGCATCAGCGCCCCCACCGAGAGAATGCCCGAACCGCAGCCAATATCCGCCACGATCATCTCCGTATCGGTTTCAGGAATTCGCATTTCTAGCGATTCCAGGCAAAGCTGGGTGGTAGCATGGGCCCCTGTGCCAAAGGCAACTCCTGGATCGAGCTTAATGATCAGGCGATCGCTCTGTTCCGGGGGTGGCAACCAGGCAGGATTAATCAAGAAGCGATCGCCAATTTCTTGAGGATGCCAATGATCTTTCCAGCTACTCGACCAATCTTCCTCATCAATCAAATGCCATTGCACCATAGGCACAGGCAGTTCGGCGCAGAGGGCATCCTGTCGCAACCGGAGAGCAAGGGCAGACAAATCGAGCTGCTGGGCTTTGAACTGCGGCAAATACGCCTTAACCACAGTGGCATAGCCTTTCGTCTCATTAGAAGTACCCCGACAGCCAAAGTCATCCAATCGCCAATAGACTAAATCTTCAGCGATCGGATCACAGGTGACTTGGATTTCCCACCAGCTATTGGCCATTTGGGGTAATGCAGCGCTTTGCGCTTGGCTGAATGTGGGTGATGTGGAGATAGGCTTGAGGTGAGGGATCGGTAGGCACCAGTAACACCAGGATGCCTTACTGCTCCGGCAGAGTTACCGTGTAAGCATCCCGAATGCCAGGCACCTTCAAGATTTCTGCCAGAATTCCATCCGGCAGCGGATCATCCAGGCTCAACACCATGACAGCATCTCCGCGGACGATCTTTCGCCCCACCTGCATACTGGCAATGTTGACATTAAACCCGCCTAGCAATGAGCCAATTTTGCCAATGATCCCTGGCATATCTCGGTGCAGCGTGAACAGCATATAGCGGCTAGGCGGCACGTTGATGGGAAACTCATCTAAATCTGTAATCCGGATTTCGCTATCGCCTAGCAATGCCCCTGTCACCGAGTGTTCTCCCAAAGACCCTTTCGCTGAGATGTGCAGCGAACCAGCATAGTCTCTGGTCGCAGCATCGCGGGTTTCAATCACCCGAATCCCTCTCTCCTTGGCTTCAATGCTGGCATTAACGTAGTTCACCCGCTCCTGCAAGGCGCTGGATAGCAGCCCTTTCAGCGCTGCCACTACAACGGGCTGACTGTCGTTAGAAGCTAGCTCCCCCTGGAGGCGGATATCGAGCGACTCGATCCGCCCGCCCGCTAGTTGGCTGACCATGCTGCCCAAAATTTCGGCAAGCTGCAGGTAGGGACGCAGCTTTTCCATCAAATCCGGCCGCAAGCCGGGAATGTTGACGGCTGAGCGTGCCGGTAGACCCAACAGCACATCCCGAATTTGTTCTGCCACATCGATCGCCACATTGACCTGGGCTTCTTCGGTAGACGCACCCAGATGAGGAGTCAGGACAACATCTTTGCCCAGCGATCGCAATGCTGATTCACCCAGAGGCTCTTCTTCATAGACATCTAGGGCGACCCCCCCAATTTTTCCTTGGGTTGATGCCTCCGCCAAGGCTGCCTCATCAATGATGCCGCCTCGGGCGCAATTGATAATTCGAACCGTTGGCTTCATCTTGGCCAAGGCTTCAGCATTAATTAAGTGATAAGTTTCTGGCGTTTTAGGCAGATGCAACGTGATGTAATCTGCTTCGCGGAACAGAAAATCCAGTTCCACCAGCTGACAGCCGAGCTGTTCGGCCCGCTCATTAGAGAGGAAGGGATCGTAAGCCAGGAGCCGCATACCCATGGCTCTGGCAATAGTTGCCACATGGGCTCCAATCTTGCCCAGGCCCAAAATCCCCAAGGTCTTTTTATATACTTCAACGCCCGTAAAGCTTTTACGATCCCACTTGCCTCCTTTCACCGACTGGTTGGCATCAGGAATGTGGCGAGATAAAGCCAGCATCATGGCAACTGCATGTTCTGCTGCTGCCACAGTATTCCCTTCGGGCGAGTTAACGACCAAAATCCCCCGACGGGTGGCGGCTGGCACATCCACATTATCAACCCCGACCCCGGCCCGCCCGATAATTTTGAGCTGCTTGCCTGCCTCAATGACATCTTTGGTGACGCGAGTTCCAGAACGGATCATCAAAGCGTCGTAGTCTGGGATAATCTGCACAAGCTCATCAGCAGACAGACTGGTTTTGATGTCCACCTGCGCGACTTGAGACAAAATATCGATTCCAACTTGATCGATCGGATCAGAAACAAGAACCTTAGGCATGATGAGCTTGTGCTAAAGAGGTAAGGTCAGC
>DATNOY010000837.1:0-3749 GCA_036703495.1 Coleofasciculaceae cyanobacterium | reverse complement strand
CTTAAACTTCTGCTAAAACTGTCTAGACAGAGGGGTACACTTTAGACTTCATCTTTGCCGCCGCTGATCAGTAGAGGTGCAGTCAAGGTTGCAGCATCTGGTGCGACAGGGCAAAATTTTACTACCCAAATGCGGTGTGTGTGCCCATACAGGGTATTGAGGCACGCTCCCGTTTCCACATCCCACAGCATCACCACCTGATCATCTCCGCCACTGGCAAGACGGCGACCCTCTCCACTAAAGGCGACTGACCAAATCCCGGTAGTATGCCCCCGCAGGATCTTTAGGCATTCGCCGGTGCTGCTAGCGAACTCGTACACCCTGCCGCTCGTCCCAATGCAGGGGGCGGCTGGCTTTTGCCAAAGGCGCTTCGGGCAACTGGTTAACCGTCACCCCGTACTGCCAGTTGGGGGGGGCAATGGCAATGAAACGAGCATACCCGCCTAAGCCGCCCTGAAATTTGGGAAAACCGATCGCTACCAGTGCCCCTGTTTCCGGCACCTGATCGAGATTGGCAACGCCTTCCGCTTGCGTATAGCCATTGTTCAACAACCAACTTTCTCCCTCTAGCGTGGGTGTGCTATCAGTATCCAGCGGTTCATGCCCATGAAACAAAATCTTGCGTTCAAGGTGCAGAAACTTGAGCGCATCCAGCGATACACCTGGAAATTTTGTGCGGGTTGCCAGTTCTGGGTTGGGCCACTCTTTAGACCAATCCGAACGCACAAAGACCACCGAGCCTTCGGGAATCGTGCCATGCCGTTTCTCCCAATTCAGAACATCCTTAACTTGAAGATGATAATTGGGGTCTTGAGCAACTTGATCTTGAATCGGAATTACCACAAGGGGGCGAACGGCGAACGTTGCAGGCAGTTCATCAATAGCTGGATAGTCCGGATTCCAATGAGCGGGCGGATCAAGCTGAGTTCCCAGCTGATCGGTGTATAAATCGTAATGCGTTGCTTCAAACCCATCTGCCGCATAGGTGTACGGCTGGTGAGTATCGGGTTTGAGTGTAGGGCTAAACTTGGATGCCCCAAACCCTGCCCAGACTGGAATGGTGGGAGTAATAGTATGAGTCAGATCAATATACTTGGCTGATTTAAAAGACTGTTGGTAGACCTGCCACAAAGGATAGGTAGGAGTAGATTGGGCAACGGCGATCGATACGCAAAGAACAACACTCAATAAAGTGAATATGGCAAGGGATATGAATCTTTTCATGAATTGACAAAGATGACACCAAAATGAAATGTATCAAAAAACGGGGTGTCTACTGGTAACTTCAGCCAAACCTTTGCCACTAAACAAGGTATTCTGCCGCCAACGTTGAATCTGAAAAACGGATTCTCGGGTTAGCGATCGCCCCACTTGTCTACCCATTCAAGCAAGCATCACTGTCATCTTCTCAATTGCGATCTCCTCAAATGGCAATCTCCCCAGGTTGCAATCTCCTCAGGTTGCAATCAACCGAGTCCAACCACCGTCTACCACAAGTTCTTCCCCCAGTACAAACGATGCGTCGTCATTGGCTAGGAAAAGCACAGCTTTAGCAACCCTTTGCCGAAAGTGCAGCTCATACTTATAAAATTTGTTTATACCTTTAAAGGCTAAGTTTCTGAAGCGAGTGATCGGGATTGACCTATTACACTTTGATGGTTTTGAATCGTGCAATTAAGGCGGGACGGTTCTGGTAGTCTGACTTAAGCCGCTCAAAGCGTTGCGTAAACTCGGGTAAGCGTCTCTGATGTTCTGCTAAGTCGCGCAGATCTATTAGTAGAGCCGTGGCTTCATCGTAGGGTTTAGCCTGCTTCAACTCAATTAGTTCGACCACTCGCTTCCAAGTCTGGGTTTCTCTCGATGCCAGGGCTTCCAGTTCCTTGATGCGCTTTTTCCGGGCGGCATTCTGTTCCTGTTGGTGACGCTTGTTGCTAATCGTCTCGGCAATTGCTTGCAGTTCCGAAAGCTGTCGATGTCCTGGGTTCGATCGCGGCATGGATTGAGCTGCACCTGCGAGTTCCTTCAAGCGATTAATTAGTTGCAGATCAACGTGCGGTTCTCGTCGCACCAGTTTCAGCAAAAATTCCTGTTTTTCGTCTGCTGATAGTTCCTCTAGCCAGTTTTCTAGAGGAGGTTCTGCGATCGGCTCTTGGCGATCGCTGCCCTGGGCCGCTGCTGCAACTAGGTTTCGATCAAGTTCTACCAGCTCGACAAACGCTTGAAGTGGGTCAGAAAGCTTGCCCAAGTTAGGTGGAATGGCCGGTTCAACGGGATCATCCTCCAGGGTATTTTCCGCAAGATAGGGAGCTGTGCGGAGCCAGACCAGATACAGCAGACGCAAATCACCACGCAATAACTCATCTCGAAGCAGCAGTAAACGCGATAGCCAACCTTCTCCCTCAAGCCAGCCACCGATACCTTCTTCCTCAGTGATGTGGATATCTAAAATGACATACTTAGAGGTCGTAGAAACGGTAATGGTATCCTCAAGCTCGTAAGGCTGAAACCAGTTTGGATCAACGATCGCCTTCGGAAACCGAAATATCAGTTGCCAGGTACCCCAGTTGGCAATGTAGAACATCATGTCAAAGTACTGAGTAAGTACCTTCTCTGGATCACCCCGAAAGTCACCATAGTTGTAAAGGAAAATAGCTTGATTGGGCGTGAGTTGAACTCGACTGGAAAGCTTGCGGATTTCGTCCTGCTCTTTCACAGTCAAGGGACGATCGATCGCCTGAAATTCGTAGTACTGATATTCGCTCATTAAAAGTTCTCCCTGCTCATTTAGGAAATGAAACGCTCATATTCTGATAGCCTTCAAGATCAAATGTCCAAAATTCAAACTCGCTCCAAATCTCATCAATGACTTTATACTAAGCTGTTATTTTCATGGTGAAATTGGTAATCAGGGAAATGCGATTACCTGTTTGAGTCGTTTGCACGGTTATGCTCTTTAGATTATTCGTTAGCCTGGATGCAGCCATTCTCAATCTATCAAAATCTTTTTCTTCAGGTGGGATATCAACTTCAATGATGACTTCTACATTCATATCGGACTAACCCCACTGGTGACAAGATGCTGAATAGCGCATTAATCAATTGAGCAATTTCTTGTTGGGTTAACGCATTGAGAAGGCGATCGGATCGGCTAAACGGTGGGCGATCACTAAATTCTGCCATCTTGGGATACTGGTCTACCACTTGCTTCATCTTCTAACAATGACAACTCACGCAAAGAAATTTTGTGACATGAGAATTTTAAGCATCTGCGTCTCATTAATAAGCCCTAGAGCTTGATGAAACTTTATGTACAGAAATGTTGTAATTCCTGTCCACTCTCTTTGTGCTTCAGGCAGGCTCTTTAGATAGACGGCTAATGCTTCTACAATTTCGCCCTTCTTGTCCAAAATTTTTTCTCTCTCAATACCTCGATTTTTTGCAATCCCGTCTATAACAGTCTTTAAAACAGCCCCCAATTGCTCTCTTTGGGATTGGTTAGATTGCTCTAATGCTTGATAAGCATCATCAACCACCTTTTCGCTCTCTCTTAGCCATTGTTTTGATTTTCTGGGTAATTTCATATGCTTGTTTTCAGGCTTATGGTTAATCACGCTTTTCAAAATTTGTTATATTGTTTTACCAAAATTGTGTGGAGTTGCGTTTGCAATTACTGAACTAGTCATCCACCGGCTTTCCGAAGTAGTATTGGCTCCAAAAGTTAGCAATGTCCTCAACCATTGGTGCTGATT
>DATNOY010000836.1:0-2334 GCA_036703495.1 Coleofasciculaceae cyanobacterium | reverse complement strand
CCTCAAACACTTGATTCGTGGCAATGACCTGTCGAGTCGTTTCCAGAAAATGGTTGGCTACTTCAGGAGGATAGAGTTCAGAAACAGTTTTGCCGACAATGTTTTCTTTAAACTGATGGCGCGTATGCAGGTAAAGCGGATTAGCTTGCAGGATTAACCCATTGGCATCTGTAATCCAGACCGCTATGGGACTGTAGTTCATAAATGCCTGAAAGCGGCTCTCACTCTCCCGCAAAGACTGTTCTGCTCGCTTACGTTCGCTAATGTTGTGGGCGATCTTGGAAGCTCCGATCACCCGTCCGGCAGCATCTTTGATCGGTGAAATCGTGGCAGCAATATCAATGCGCTGTCCATCTTTGCGCAGCCGCACAGTTTCATAGCTCTCAATCGTTTCGCCCTGCTGAACCTGCTCCAGGATTTGCGGTAGTTCATCAGCGTAGTCAGGAGGGATCAGAATGGCGATCGAACTGCCAATCACTTCCTCAGCCTTGTAGCCAAAAATCTTTTCTGCACCGGCATTCCAGCTGGTAATTATGCCCTCCAAAGACTTGCCGACAATCGCATCCCCTGATGATTCAACGATCGCTGCCAGTCGAGACAGCGATAGCTCCGCCTGTTTGCGTTCGGTAATGTCGCGCAGAAAAGTAGTAAAGACAACTTCATTTCCCAATTGCAGTTGAGAAATTGAAGCCTCGGCCGGAAACTCTGTTCCATCTTTGCGGCGACCGAAAATTTCTCGACGATTTCCCATATTTCTGGATACTGCAGGGGTCTTGCTAAAGTCCACTACATGCTGACGATGGATGCTAGCAACTGAGCTAGGCAGCAGTAAATCAAGGGGCTGACCTATCGCCTCCTCTGCCCTGTAACCAAAAATTCGCTCTGCGCCCTGATTGAACAGGATAATCCGCTGACTGGCATCGATCGAGATGATGGCGTCCTCAGCAATATCTAAAATCCCGGCAAAATGAGACTCTGATGTTCGCAAATCCTTCTCTAATTGCTGTCGCTCAGTCATCTCGCGCTGCAGGGCTTGGTTCGCGGCTTCCAGTTCTGTCGGATTGGGCAACGCGAGTGCTTTAGCAACGATCGGCACTAGCAAAACCGCTGTAGCCACTGAGAGCAAAGCCGTCAATAGTTGGAAGCTTCCGGATAACCGGTAGGTTGGATGCCACAGTGCCCAGATCGCCATCAGGTGAGTGGTACCACAGGCAATCATCAACGCGCTAAACAGCAGAAACATCCGGGTAGGCAGATCTCGCCGTCTGCGGACAAAATAGACCAGCGTTAGCGGCATGGAGTAATAGGCAAGGGCAATGAGCGCATCTGAGAAAATATGCAACTCCACAAGCTCTGGCGGACAGGGGTAGCAGTGCTCAGGAGGCATCAATGACCTGGATCCCCAGAGGAGTTTAAACAGATTCAGTATCATCCTGCTCTAAACCTACGACTCAACCTTTTGTTTCCCTATCATTCCTCTTCAGATAAGAGATTGAAGATCAGACCTGCTTTTTCTCACAAAAAGTTAGAAATCTTGTCAGGACAGTCATCTCGATCGCCTATTCAGGAAGGATCGCCCATGGCTGCAATGTAGAGGATCCAGCAAGCGGGTGTAGTGCCTTTTATCACCTCGGCAATTTAATAGGCTTGATTGTAGGGCGCGCTTCGCGTCCCACAATCAAGCCCTGGGGGTTTAGGTACTCTCAAATATTGCCAGAGTCACAACTTTTTATCTGGTTATGGCAACTGACTGCAACATTGCCCTACAGTGCATCGGTACGATGAATCGACTCAATCAATTCTTCAACCTCTTCATCATTCAGACACTGCTGCACCTGAGATCTGAACCACACTAACTCTCCCACTTCCGCCTCTTGAAACTGGTACACCAGCAACGTTCCTGCTACCCGCGCTAGAGTTAAGGGTTCATAAGAGATGTGACTGAGCAAGTCATGGGCTTCTTGATACAGTCCCGCTGCAGCAACCTCATCTAGCGGGTTGCCCATTTGCATAGCAATATCTTGCAAGCTTTGTTGAATCGATCGCTGAAGATCTATGGGAAGAGATTGGTTCATGCTGTTAGTGTAAAGCATGGGCATTAGCTGGCACAGAATGGGCTGACGTAGGATGCGGTACTGCTACTGGGAGCAAAACTGGCTGCGATCGCCGAAGCTGAAGGGGTGATTGAGGCAACTCAGGCGATTCAAGGAGCAGCAGTGCTAGATGCGATCGCCTTTGTAAAATCAGCAGAAGAAGCGGCTGCCAGGGTTGTGAGCAACGCAAACTACTGTTTCCCCTCCGGGCTATTGATGGTGGTGGGACAAGCCAATATTG
>DATNOY010000835.1:0-5053 GCA_036703495.1 Coleofasciculaceae cyanobacterium | reverse complement strand
TCCCCCGGTGCTGCTGCGGCAGGCGATACGTTAAAAATTGCCATTGATCCAACCTTTGCACCGTTTCAATCTAAGGCGGCCGATGGCAAATATGAAGGCTTTGATATTGATCTGATTAATGCCGTTTCAGAAGCTGCTGGGTTTAAGATTGACCTGCAACAGCTGCCCTTTGATGGAATCATTCCGGCGCTCCAGGCGGGAACCATGGATGCCACCATCAGCACCATGACCATCACGAAAGAACGAGCCAAAACCGTCGATTTTTCTCACCCTTACTTCAAGGCCGGGCTGGCGATCGCTGTCCGATCAGACAATACCGACATCACCTCCTTTGAGACGCTAAAGGGCAAAAAAATTGCTGTGCAAATTGGCACAACGGGGGCAGACAAAGCCAAAGCAGCTGGTCCATCCGACTTACGCACGTTTGACAATGCGCCACTGGCTTTGCAGGAGCTAGCCAATGGTAATGTGGATGCTGTGGTGAATGATGCCCCAGTGACGCTGTACGCCATCAAGAGTGGCAATATTCCCGGTGTCAAAGTGGTGGGTCAATTGCTCACCGAAGAATACTACGGCATGGCCACCCCCAAGGGTTCTCCCAACCTGGAAAAAATTAATTCGGGTCTGATGACTGTGATCAGCAATGGCAAGTATGCCGAGATCTATGCCAAGTGGTTTGGGGGCAAACCGCCAACGCTGCCCGAAAAAGCACCTGGGATTTAATAGAGCTTGACCCCAGGTTGATCTCAATTTGCGTTCAACGAACTAGCGTAGAGGCGCTTCATCGCGTCTCTACGAGAACCAGCTTCTTCATCCTTCACCTCCCCCTACCGTGCTGCAATCGCTCGATATTATCTCCAAAGCTATCCCCAGCCTGTTGCTTGGCGCTGGCATCACCTTGCAACTAACGGCGATCGCCATTGTCATTGGCATGGTGGCTGGCTCGCTGATTGGCATTGCCCGCCTATCCTCCTCGCGGCTGCTCAGTCTAGCCGCCCGCTGCTATGTTGACTTTTTCCGAGGCACCCCGCTGCTGGTGCAGATTTTCATGATTTACTTTGGTGTGCCTGGACTCCTGCGCGATACCGGGCTAAAGCTTGGGTTGAGCCAATTTGTGGCGGCAATTCTGGCACTTGGACTCAATAGCGCTGCCTACATTGCCGAAATCGTCCGAGCGGGCATTCAGTCGATTGAATTGGGACAGCGGGAAGCTTCGGAATCTTTGGGGTTGGGGCCTGCCCAAACGATGCGATACATTATTTTTCCGCAAGCCTTCCGCCGCATGATTCCACCTTTAGGCAATGAGTTCATTTCCATGATGAAGGATACGAGCTTGGTAGCTGTCATCGGCTTTGAGGAACTATTCCGCAAAGGACAAATCATCGTGGCTAGCAACTATCGCGCCTTCGAGATTTACGCCAGCGTCGCCCTGGTCTATCTGGTGCTGACTCTCCTCTCCTCCCAAGCCTTCAGCTTTCTAGAGCGGTGGCTGAATCCAGTGGAGCAAGCTAAACGAAGGGCGATCGCTCAGTCGATGAGTCCTAGAGAAGAAGGGTAATTCAACTACCTCTCTTCATAAACCCTCAGAAAATCATCGCGTGAGATTCCCGATTGAACGCAGATCATTCGCAGGGCAGAGCCTTTAATCTGGCTGTAAAACTTCCTTACTAAAGGTTTTGATGTGAAATCGGATTGCCGATCGCACATCGGACAAAGCTTCCTCGTAAGTATTGCCTTCGCCAATGACAACTCCCTGAATTCCCAATGGGTAAGCAATATACCCATCAGAGTGCTTTTCAACAATAATCTTGTTTGTCATTTGCTTCTCCTTACTCAATACTTAATAGCTTCTCGATCGCCCATCCGCTTCATCCGTTTCCTGGTTCGATCGGCAACAGTAACGTATCCTCGATCGCTTCTCTGACGGTGCGGCTCACCTAACAATCGCTGTTCAAACAATCGACTAGCAGTTGATTGGCATCGTAATACTGTTGCAATAGATGCTTTTGGGTCGATCGCCCCTGTTCAACACATCAGTTTTGATGCTCAGAGCTTCAACCTTGATGCTTCGAACATCATTGATGATGCCTTTAGCTCGATCGCCCCAGCTAAAAATAGGAACGATGAATCGCAGAGCATTAGCGCTGAATCTTGAAGGGCGATCGCTCAACCGTAACTCAAATAAACAAATTAGGAGAGACTTTAAAGTATTCACCCAGCGCTTTCGCTTGAGCCTTGCTGATCGATCGCCTGCTATTAACCACTTCAGAGACAACACCACTTGACCCAATGATGCCTACCAGATCTGCTTGGCGAGTACCGCTAGATTCCAACAGGTGTTGCAGGATTTCATGAGGAGTAGGAGCATCCATAGGATAATGGACACTTTCATAGGACTCAATCAGCGTCACCAGCAGCTTGTGTAAAGCCTGCTCTTCGGGAGTGCGATCGGTGGCAAAGGTGAGCCGCTCTGCCAAAGCCAGGGCGCGATCGTATTCTTCCTCAGTTTCAATCACTTTGGGAGTCACTTCGGCTAACAGATTGCCATAGGCAACCGGATCAAAAGTAAGGGTCATTTTTCCACTTGCCTTTGTCGTATTCGGCGTGAGTCAGGAGATATTTGTAGTAAACAGTTTGGTTTTTGTAATCGATTCCAACAATTAGTCGGTAACTATTGCCTTTGATATTAAAAACGGTGAAATTTCCAACAGCCTCAGCGTCGCGATAAATCCGGCGCACCTCCTCTAAGGTTTGCCATTCTGCTTTTTTGACAATGGCGTACCAATCATCAACTGGCTTTTTGGCATCAGGATACAGGGCTGCATCTGTTCGGAGCGCACGAATTGAAATCAGATGCATCTTGACGAATGCTCAACACAGACTTTAGGTGAAGAGGAAGTCATCTTCTACATGCTCTCATTTTGAGAGCGTATTGTCTAGCCCCGATCGCCCCTACACCTCCAACACCTCCACCAAATCCTCGATCGCCCCCTCAAACGCCCACGCAATCTTAAATACTGCGCTCAGATCAACCGTGTTCAACTCACCCCGCTGAACATAGCTTCTAATCGTGCTGTAGTTCACGCCAGAGCGCTCGGCAACGTCTTTCAGTGTCCAACCTCTCTTCTCAGCCAGTTCTCGAATTCGTAGCTTAACGTAGCCCGCTTTTTCTAATCGCTCGCGCTGCCGATTACCCCTTCCCGTAAAATAGTAGGGATCACTTCATCATCGATCGCCGCTATGACTCATTCCACTGATATTGCAACCCTGGCTCGCTGGATGGCAGCAGATTTCAGCAATCAGGAGCAGGCGTTTGAGAATCCACCCTTCTTTGCCCATATTCGGGTCTGTATGCGTCCCTTGCCGCTGGACTTGTTGTCGGGGGTTAGCCTTTTCCTGGAACAAGCCTATGATTACGCCTTGAAAGATCCCTACCGCCTGCGGGTGCTGAAGCTAGTGCCTGAAACCGATCGCATTCGGATTGAAAACTATCTTGTCAAGGATGAGCAAAGCCTGTACGGCGCTGCGCGTGACTTGAACCAGCTGGCTATGTTAACGGCCGATCGCCTGGAAAAAATGTCGGGTTGCGACATGCTGGTAGAGTGGACAGGGCAAAAATTCAAAGGACGGGTTGAGCCAGGCAAAGGCTGTCTTGTCGTGCGGAAGGGGCAAACCACTTACCTGGATAACGAGTTTGAAATTGACGACCAGGTGTTTATGAGCCTCGATCGAGGGCGCGATCTGGAATCCGACGAACATATTTGGGGATCGATCGCCGGCCCGTTCCATTTTGTTCGCTGGGCTAGCTTTGCAGATGAAGTGAAAGTCGCCTAGACGTGCCATTCAGCAAAGGCTATAGAGCGCAGCTATCGGGCAAATTGGCAGTCCAATTTGAGGCAGATCGGAGCAAAATTGAGGTAATTCAGGTTCCACTGCGCTTCGATGACAGCTATGGGGACTGATTGCAATTTTAACTTGCCAAATTTTCAACTTCTTCAGCAAACTCACACACTTCACATCTGCCGTTCTGGACTCTATCTCAAGGCTTAAAATTCTTTTTCAACGCGAGAAGTAACTTGAGATACCGTTTAATTAGGTGCGCTCGTCCGAATATCCTTTATATAAGGAGATACGTTTATTAAAGAGCCTGCTGGATAGACAGATGATTCGTCCTTCCACTCATGACATGTTTCATTGTTCGCCCAGCCCTTTCAGCGTAGAGAGATTGGACAACGTGGACTCTTGGTCAGATTACTACCAGCGCCAAATTAACAATCATCAAACCACTTTTCTGGAAGAGCAATGTCTGTATGATCACCTGCTGGAGCGGGTTAAGGTAGAGTCACCAGAAGAGTTGATAGCGCGCTTCCGGGCCTTGTTTATCAACAGCATTGGCTATGCTGATCCTCAAGTCTGGCAGGCCGTTAAGAAGATTGTTAGTTCTAGCTTTGCTGAAAAAGACTTTAAATTCGTCCTCAACCGCAGCTGTCACATCTTGATCAACCACTGGCTCATGCAGCCACGCCTCCACAGCGCAATTCCTCAACTGGTCGCGCTGTTTGATGATCTGCCGCTGGCAGGGCAGGGGCGATCGCTCACCACGTCGTCCACCACAGTGCGCTTGCGAGAACTGGTACAAAACTTTAAATCGACGCTGCAATATACGGCGCTGCAGCGCTTGGCACAGGTCGTTAATCAGACACCTGACTGGGCAGTCACCACTGGGTCTAAGCCCTTGGGGACGCTGCTCCGCCGCTATCCTTGCCTGTATGACCACAGTCTGTTGACGGAAGATAGCACCAGCGAACAGCGTCGTCGCGTGCGGCACATGCGTCGCCAAATGCAGCGACAGTTTGAGCAGGATTTATCTCGCTATGCCATCTACAAACGGATTGGCGAAAGTTCGCTGGTGGATGGTGCAGGGGAGGCATTCATTGACCCAGGGGAGCGGTCGTTGCGCAACCCTACCCTGCTAAGCGATCGCCGCCTTGATCGAGCTTTACAACACTTTGGGGGCAAGATAGATGGCTCCAACACCTATCGCGATTTGGCA
>DATNOY010000834.1:0-4284 GCA_036703495.1 Coleofasciculaceae cyanobacterium | reverse complement strand
GGGCGATACCCCGCACTCCAACATCCAGTTTTTGATGTTCTGTGGAGCTGTGATTCGGGGGGTTCACAAATATGGCTCCCTGTTGCGGGCAGTGGTGGCAACGGCTGGCAATGATCACCGTTTGGGTGCCAATGAAGCTCCTCCAGCCATTATTTCGATCTATCTGGGTTCTCAACTCGAAGATGTGTTTGAGCAAATTAGACAGGGAGAGGTAAAAAGTTCTCAGGGTAGAGGCGTAATGCATATCGGTGTCGATACGCTGCCAGTTCTTCCAAAAGATCCAGGGGATCGAAATCGCACATCGCCTTTTGCTTTTACAGGAAACCGATTTGAATTTCGGGCGGTGGGGTCAGGTCAGTCGGTGGCAGGGCCTCTGGTTGCCATGAATACTATCCTCGCCGATTCTTTAAGCTGGATGGCGGATAGATTAGAAAGCGAGCTGGGAAAAGGCGTTGAGCTGAATACCGCCATTCAAACTGTCCTCAAAGAAGTGATGGACGAACATGGGGGTGTTATTTTCAATGGCAATGGCTATTCGGAAGAATGGCACAAAATGGCGGTTGAGGAACGGGGTTTAGCCAACTTGCGCACCACTGCAGATGCACTACCTGCTTTGAGGGAAAAGTCTGTCGAAGAGCTTTTCGAAAAAATGGGCGTCCTTTCTCCTGTGGAACTGGCTAGTCGGTTTGAAACCTATGCAGAGCAGTATATTCTCTCAATTGAAGTTGAGGCCAGACTGGTTGTCAGTATGGCTAAAACGGCCATTTATCCGGCGGCAACCCGGTACTTATCTGACCTTGCCAGTACCCTTGCAGGTCTCAAGGAAATTGGCGTTGATTTTGAAGATGAAAGCGTCAAGAAAGTGGCTTCCCTGACTCAATCTATGATGAACTTAGTGAGCAAATTGAGCTTGGCCTTGAGTAAGCATGATTTTGCGACGCTGGAAGAACATATGCAATATCTTGCAAAAACGGTTCGTCCTCTAATGGATAACGTTCGTGAATATGCAGATGCTCTTGAAAGTGAAGTAGCAGATGATTTGTGGCCGCTCCCAACCTATCAGGAGATGTTGTTTATCAAATAACCCCATTGCCAAGGGTATGAGGTGGGCATTGACTGGTGAATCCAGATAATTATCAGCTGATGATTACCTGGGTTTAACCCGTCAATGAACCGATATCTGGGGCAGGATGGTCTGTTGCCAGGGATTGAAAGATGAATACTGCCGCTACTGCTTGCGCTACTGCTCAGATGCTCAAGTTTTGATGTTTCTGAAGTTTTGATGGGGTGGGCAAAGCAATGAATGCAAATATTGCGATCGGCAATTTACTGCCGGAGCCTGCCGACATGGAAAATGTTATGGAAAATGTCACAGGCTCTGGCTTTTGCAATACAACGACTCACAAGATCGGTTGGTCTTGATCAACCCCTAATGGGTTTCAAAGCATTTTGAAGGACATAGTCTCCTACCTGTTTACCTAAGGTAACCCCTTGCACATCGGCTGTGCGGGTGTGTACTCCTGCCCAAATCCGGGATTCAATAAGTTCATTCGTGATTTGTGAGAAGCTCTTAAAGGTACGAGTCACTCCTGTATTGGCTGGAAAGATAATGTTCACGTTCACTGCATCTTGCCCAAAAAACGCTGTCAAGATTTGTTCCTCTGCCCCCGCTGTGACATTGTGACCTGAAATGTAGTCTGGGTGATTTGGCGTAACGATTAACGTTTCCCAATTGGGATCAGGCGTAATGGCAGGATTGCCGAGCTGATCGGCATGGGGAATTGCAGTTGCAGGTCGCCAAAGTTTGTACTTGTACTTCACCTCATATCCGGCAATGTAGGCATCTACCCCTGCAAGATTGAGAAGTGCAAATAGCCGGGCATTCTCAAGTAGACTGTTGCCTTTTGCTTTAGCGGCTGCCTGAGCAGTGGTGTTCCAGAGGACGACTGGAGAGACTGCAGAAAAGATGGCGGCTGCAGTTTGTTCAGGGGTTCGGACTGTACTATTTCGTCCGCCTAGCTGTTTCACCTCATTTAATTCTTTGGCATAGGCACTGCTGTTGAGCGGTAATGGGGCAGGAATGCTAAACTGGTCAGCGCTTTTGATCACAAAGGGGGTAACAGTGCCCCATTGGGGCAATAATGCGGGCAAAGATAGGGGTGGAGTTGGTTGCCAAATTCCGATCTGGTTGTCAGGCTTGTAATCTATTTTTTTATCTGCACCGTCATTGCTACGCAGCGCTATTAGCTTTTCAGCTACCTGTTTACCCACATTAATACCGTCTACCTTAGACTGATTGTCTGCAATCTTTGCCAGTGAGGTGGTCAAGGCCGCATCCAGAGCTGATTTCTGATTAGGGTAGAGGCTGACTAAAGTGTCATGACCGGCTGTGGCGACTGCTGCTTCGGCAGAAGCACCTGCAGGAGCTTTCAGATCTACTGCATAAGGGGTGTAGCGGCGATCGATCGCATTGACAGCATCAAATATTGCTGCATGCACAATGGCTAAGCTGCGATATTGCTGAGGAGCCGGAGCGGTGGCTGCCAGCACAGTACTTTGGGCAATGCCATTCCAATCCAAAACGGTGTTGGTAGGGGGTGGGACGGGAATGGCTGGCGCTTGAGCGATTTGCACCTGTGTACTCCGAGATGGCTCCTGTGAAACGGTCTGAGCTTGGGTTGAAGGAGCGATTTGCGAGAGTCCTGCTGTTGTTAAAACAATTAGCAGTGAGGCTACAGCTAATAGCTGAAAGGGTTTAACTATCAGCCGAATTCTCCTAATTTTGGGATGCACGCTTATACTCCTAATATTCTATCGATAAACCGAAGATTAACTCTATGGGAATTAAATTGATGGTGTCAAGCGTTAAAGTCAGTAAGGTTCGGTTCAACTGTTGCAGGTGGACCTTCTTTAACCAAATATTTATGGTGCCCCTATTTTGTTTCAATCCCTGAAAGGGTTTTAGGTCAGCTGAGACATTGCAGCGGCGGCCGGCTCGACCGGCACAGTGGGTTTCAATCCCTGAAAGAGTTTGGGAGCATGTCACCTTTGCAGTGAGTAGAAATGCTTAAGAAGGGGTGAAGTACTGGAAAAGTTGGGCTGTATAGCGGTAGCCACCTCTATTAGGACGCTGCTTGCGTGAGAACGGCTTCCATCGCATCGAGCCTTAGTAGTTTACAACCTGCCTGAACAGGTTGTAAGAGGATGCAGTCTGTTGGGCGCGATCGAGTCAGGTGTCGTAGCAACAAGCTTGATGTTTCCAGTAGGAGTGGTTTGCCATCCGGTGGCTTCGAGAATTGGAGGGTGAGGTATGGGGGATAAAGTGCGATGACCTATTGGGGGCGCAGGAGTCGGGAGGGGCTGAGCCACAACTAACCTCCGGCGGTCTTGCCAATCGGCATCATCATCTAACTGTTGTTCAGGGTTGGGAGGCAAACCACCGCGACCACTGATGATAAACGAGTTGCCTTGAGTTGCAGGACAGCCCTGAGCAATCAGACGTGATGGATCAACGACAGCCGTAGGCAGTTCAACTAGACCAGAGGTAGGGTTTGATTGTTCGATGTTGAGTTGCACCGTACCACTTAATGCAGAATTGGCTCCGGTAGCGGTGATGTCGCTCAAATGCGTATCTTGAGAACGAAACTGGATGCCAAAAATGCCAGAGGCATTAATTGAGATATTGCCGCCCCGAGCGTTGACCGAATTGGCACGGATGTCGCTATTTTCATGGGGAATAGCAGCGATCGACCCAGCATTAATCCGAATGTTGCCACCATTGCCGCTGCCGCCCGCCGAGGTCGTGACTTGACTGTTGTTTCGCAGGAGCAGAAAGTCTCGCACGTTAAGATTAAGGTTGCCCCCTTCCCCGGATGTGGTAGCCGCTGTAATTGTGCCGCTTCGGTCTAGCAGGATCGAGTTGGCATTAATGCGTAAGGTGCCAGCGCCAGCCGTGCCTTCATGACTCACATCTACTTTTGCACCCCTTGTCACGCTCAATCGTCCAGTGTTGATCGTCACGTCTCCAGAGGTTTGATTTGGGACAGGTGGGTTTGGAAACAGCGCTGACGAAAAACGTTGGGCAGAAGCACTCACACTGCTGGGAAGGGAGAGCTGAGGAACTTGCCCAACCCCGTTGAGTTCTACAGCTTCAGTCGCGTTGACGGTGACATTCCCCGCTCTGCCTGTTCCAAAGGTCAAAGCACTGACAGCTCCTCCGTTGCGAGCCACCAGCCTGGACGTGTTGATCGTCACATTGCCGCCATTGCCAGTGCTTCTAAAGCT
>DATNOY010000833.1:0-2960 GCA_036703495.1 Coleofasciculaceae cyanobacterium | reverse complement strand
TCGTCAAATGCTTCTTGAAAGGAGTTGTTGAAAAAAACTCTTATCGCAAGCTAGTTTCCAATCTCTATTTTGTCTATTCAGCAATGGAAGAAGAGATGGATCGGCTGGATAACCATCCCATTGTTTCTAAGATTCACTTTCCTGAGTTGAACCGCAAAGCCAGCCTGGAGCAGGATTTGCAATACTACTACGGCAGCAATTGGCGGGAACAGGTGGCTCCCTCAGAGGCCACACAAGCCTATGTGTCCCGGATTCACCAAATTGCCGCTGAACAGCCTGAGCTGCTAGTGGCTCATTCTTACACGCGCTATTTGGGCGATCTCTCGGGTGGACAAATTCTCAAAGGTATTGCCCAACGTGGCATGAACCTGACAGAAGGCGAAGGTACAGCGTTCTACGAATTCAAAGACATTGCTGATGAAAAGGCTTTCAAAGGGCAATATCGTCAGACGCTCGATGAATTGCCGGTAGATGAAGCGATCGCTGATCAGATTGTGGAAGAAGCCAATGCTGCCTTTGGCATGAACATGAAAATGTTCAACGAGCTGGAAGGCAATTTAGTCAAGGCGATCGGGCAAATGCTGTTTAACACGCTTACCCGTCGGCGTACCCGGGGTGCAACCGAGCTAGCAACGGCTGAGTAGGTTGGGAAAATCGGGGATGGGGGATTAAGGAGTAAGCTTGGAGTTTTGAGTTGATCAATTCAGCGTAAAATTCAGAACACTGGTTTGTTTACTTCCTAAACTCTCATCCCTCTACCCCATCCCTCACCCCCACTTCCCTGAAATGCGCTTCGATAAGATCCTAATTGCCAACCGTGGAGAAATTGCGCTTCGGATTCTCCGCACTTGTGAAGAAATGGGCATCGCTACAGTTGCCGTGTATTCCACCGTGGATCGTCATGCACTTCATGTTCAGCTTGCAGACGAGGCGGTGTGCATTGGGGAACCCCCCAGCAGTAAAAGCTATCTCAACATTCCCAATATTATTGCCGCTGCTCTGACGCGTAATGCCGCCGCTATCCATCCCGGCTATGGTTTTCTGGCAGAAAACGCCCGGTTTGCAGAAATTTGCGCCGACCATCAAATCGCCTTTATTGGGCCTAGCCCTGAGGCCATGCGATCGATGGGCGATAAGTCTACCGCTAAAGAAACGATGATCCGGATTGGCGTACCGACGGTTCCCGGCAGCGATGGACTCCTGAGCGACGAGAAGGAAGCGTTAACGATCGCTCAGGAGATTGGCTATCCCGTGATCATCAAAGCTACTGCGGGTGGCGGCGGACGCGGTATGCGGCTCGTTCGTAGTGAAGAAGATCTGGTGAAAGCTTTTATGGCGGCCCAAGGTGAAGCGGAAGCTGCCTTTGGTAATGCTGGAGTCTATCTAGAAAAATTTGTCGAACGGCCTCGGCACATTGAATTCCAGATTCTTGCCGATAGCTATGGCAACGTCATCCATCTGGGCGAACGGGATTGCTCAATTCAGCGTCGTCACCAAAAGCTGCTGGAAGAAGCCCCTAGCCCGGCCTTAGATGCCAAGCTGCGAGAAAAGATGGGTGCGGCGGCTGTGCGAGCTGCTCAAGCGATTAATTATGTGGGGGCTGGAACTGTAGAATTTTTGCTCGATGATTCCGGTCATTTCTACTTTATGGAAATGAATACCCGCATCCAGGTGGAGCATCCGGTGACAGAAATGATTACGGGGCTAGATCTGATTGCCGAACAAATCCGGATTGCTCAGGGTGAAAAACTCAGTTTGACTCAGGATCAGGTGCAAATTCGTGGACATGCGATCGAGTGCCGGATTAATGCTGAAGACCCGGATCACAACTT
The DNA here is from genome assembly GCA_036703495.1 of Coleofasciculaceae cyanobacterium. Taxonomy (GTDB): domain Bacteria; phylum Cyanobacteriota; class Cyanobacteriia; order Elainellales; family Elainellaceae; genus Drouetiella. The sequence continues at coordinate 1,128 of DATNOY010000833.1, read as the reverse complement.
CCGCCCTCACCCCGGCCGGATTAGTGGCTACCTGCCGCCGGGTGGCCCGGGTGTACGGATGGATTCCCATGTCTATACCGACTATGAGATCCCCCCCTACTATGATTCGCTGATTGGCAAGCTGATCGTTTGGGGCGTGGATCGGACGGCGGCCATCGAGCGGATGCGGCGGGCGTTACGAGAATTTGCGATTACGGGTTTACCGACGACGATCGCTTTTCACCAAAAGATTCTGGAAACTCAAGAGTTCATGGAGGGCGAGGTGTATACCAACTTCGTTGAGCAAATGATGTCCAAGCAGTAGAGGCGGAGGATACGCAAGATCATGTCCTGAGCTTGATAGCAGCAGCTATTAAGCGCTTCATGCTGGGCTAAAGGATACTGTTTGAACGTCTCGTTTCACAGGGCGTACAAACAGGATGCAGCACAGGATCCTGTGCTGCACGCCATCGAAAGCTGCGATAGATCAGCAGGATGTTTCGCGATCGCAACCTCTAGGTAGAGAAAGTCCGGGATTGTCCCGAGTGCAGCGCCTCTGCACCCAGAAAGTTCAGCATTTTATCGGTGCAGTTCTAGCAGGACGAACGGCATTCTAAGGAAAGCTTTTCTAGCGACTTCTGACTTTTAGCATGTTGTGTTTTGTTACATGTCGTGCATTGGCAGAAACCTGACGGCAAGCCATCGGGTCTATCCTGCTGTCGGGTGATTTTGAATCCCATAACTGGGTGATGTGCAATCGCGAGGGGCTGACCAAAATTGGATGGAAAGACCGAACTGATTTCACCGCCATCCCTTCACTTGAGCTAATTTCACGAGAGAGGAACAATCGATGAATTTTTACGCTGTAAACCTTCAGGATCTATCGCTCGCGATCGCCGCCCTCAGCATCGTTCTCTGCCCTACGCTTTGTGGCATGATGGCCTATCGCGTTAGCCGGGAATATCAGCTCCGCTAGAGCCTAACTAGTCTCCGCTCTGAAACCGGGTTTCTCGTCAGCGCATCTAGTCAAACTTGAGGGCTTCAGCCCAACAACCCGGTTTTCAGACTTTATCGTTCAGATGAACAATTACACCGACGCAAGTACCGGCGGAGGTTGGGCTAGCACTTTCTTCAAGTATTGCCCTGTGT
>DATNOY010000832.1:0-6041 GCA_036703495.1 Coleofasciculaceae cyanobacterium | reverse complement strand
TCAGGATTATACATATTTTGGTGTTCTTCTCTTACCGTCAATAGCTCTGGACTAGATTTGTCCTAAATTACTGTTTAGTTATGGTCTGAAACCCTTGATTTCTCGTTGAGCCAAAGGTCTAGAACCGCGCAAAATCGTTTGATTAGTTGCAGCTTTTGCAACTAATCAAATTTTGGCTACTTTTCAGAACCTTTACTGTGTGGGGATTTCAGCCTTGACGTTGTTTTTTGTTCCATTCATAAAACTACCCCTACATCATTGAGACTGAAATCACCAAGGATGGCAGTCGTCTGGTTGCAAAGGAGTATGTGGAAAAGCGCGAAAAGCTGACCCGTCACCAGCGATGGGAGCAGCTTGACGAAGAGGTAGCGTATTCTGGGAAGCAACTGGATCAGAAGGTGGTTAACCCCAGCCAGATCCGCAATGTGATTCGCGCCTTTCGAGATAAGCTGCCGGAAATCTTCCCCAATCGGCAAGAAGTGCCAAAGACGCTGATTTTTGCCAAGGATGGAGGAGCAGGTGGAGTGGCTGCGGATGATGAAGGATTACATTGCTACTTCGTTTCACCTGGAAGCAGAGAACCTGGAATATGAACCGTTTGGCATGGGGGGAACAATCCGAATGTATGACTTATTTGGCGATCAGATGGATACAATCATTGAGGAGCTAAACGAAGCGTTGGCAGCGTAAAGCAAGTATAGGAGTGGCTATGGGCACACCAGAGAAAATCTATGAATTGGTGAAAACACTGCCAGAGAACCAGGCGGCAGAGATTTTAGACTTTGCTGAGTTTCTGCTGTACAAATCTAAACTTCGGACAGAGCAGAATGAAACTCAGAAGGAAGCACCACAATCTGGCAGGCTTCTATCAGACTATGCGGGAGTTTTGAAAGACTCGCCAAACTTCAACGAAGATCCCGTCGAACTCCAGAGAAGAATGCGCGATGAATGGAGTTAGACTTCTTCTAGACACAAACTATGTAATTGGCTTGGTCAAGCAACAGGAGATTGTGATCAAAACTGTGACCGATCGCGCCATTGAGACTAAAGCTTGCGCCTATAGTTTCGTCACTCGAATTGAGTTGTTAGGGTTTCCAGGCATCACATTGCAAGAAATAGAGGGCATTGAGCGCACATTAGCCCAAATGCAATACGCTGCTCTGACCAAAGAAATTGAAGATTGCGCGATCGCCCTGCGACGAAACTACCGCTTAAAAACGCCAGATGCCATCATTGCTGCCACCGCTAAATGCTTAAAGCTAGAACTATTGACGTTAGACCAGCAATTGGCAAACCGAATGCAAGAGATTGAAGCTAACTCAGGTGACGAATGAAGGCGATCGCAAAAATTAGAGAGGCTTGAAACGTATGAATGCAGCCGAGAAAATTTATGAGTTGGTGAAAACTCTGCCAGAAAAGCAGGCGGCTGAAGTGCTTAATTCTGTAGAGTTTTTGAGACAGAAAGCCCATCAGGAGGCAATTGCTCAATCAACTATCCCCAAGGGGACGCTGACAAGACTGCGGGGTATTGCTAAGCGATCGGGAACCCCGCCTACAGATGCCGAACTTCAGGAAGAATACACGGACTATTTGAGCCAGAAGTACTAGTAATGAAGGTTTTGATCGATACCAATATTGTTTTAGACCTACTTTTGGAACGAGAACCCTTTGTCGAAGATGCGATCGCCCTCTTTGACCAGGTTGAGGCGGGGCAAGTTCGTGGATACATCGTCGCTACCTTTCCCCCAGTTGAAGAAAGGGCAATCGATTTGGGGTAAAGTTCGACTCAGCTAAGCCAGTTCTATCAAGGGTTCCAGCCATCACAAGTTACCCTAAAACCAATCCCTCATCTACTGCTATCGCAGGGATTGTCCTCCCCTTGGCTACAATACATCTCCAACCATCCGGGCGATCGCCATCGGGAGAATTCATTTTGGGCGGAAAAGAAAGGTGTGGGAGGTCAACAGAATGCCTGATTCTCCAGGGTCAGCCTATGTGGGGTTAGATAAGCTGGCAGCGGAAATGGATGACAACGATCGTCCGAAGTGATCTCCTTACCCCTTATCCTCCAAAATTTGCTCAATCAGTTTCATGATGGCTGGCAGTTTCTTGGCTAATGATTCCTCCTGCTCTGACTGTGGTTCAGCCTTTTGCCAATGCTGAAGATTGCTGAGCGCGCGTTTGAGGTGGGCTTTTGAAGAAATACCGTCACTTGTCGGTATTTTCTCGGCGATCGCCAGATACCGCTCCACAGTTCTAAGACTTTTGCCAAATATCAGCGATAGAGCTGGAGCCAGTGCTTTCTCCCCTTTCTTTGGCCTGCCAGCAGTTGTGCGATAGCCAGCCTCTCTAAGCTTGTCAGCAACAGCCCGCACTTCGGCAGGTGTGTAGTCTCGGCGCTGCTCATTCTCTGCAACTTCTATCTGAAGGGCCAGTTCAGTATCTTGCTCGGAGTCAAAAGGCAAAACCCGAACTGGGATATTTTCATTAGGGAACTGAATACTGAAAGCCGACTCGTTGTTTTGGCGCAGCAGATGGAGAGCAGCTAGCCTATGCCCACCAGCCAGCAATCGCTTTTGATTGTCTAATACTAATGGCTCAATCAATCCGATCGCTCCAATATTCTCAGCCAGAGCCTCTGCATGTTTCTGGTTCAATGGTCGGGTGTCGCCACCGATGCGCTCTTTAATGCTGTCTAGGGGTACAACTGAGTCGGAAATAACAGGAGTTTCAGAGGCGATCGCATCTCCCTTAGCTGCCTGCATCTTTTGCACCAGACTTTTTAGATCTGCCACTTCAGCACCTCCTTGCCCAAAGATTCATAATTCTTCCATGCCTGCTTCGCTCTCACATCTTTAACGGCATAAACAGGCACTCCCTCCAAAGCACTCTTTTGGAAAGCGGCTAATCGACTGATTTGTGCCTTGAATAGTGGTAGACCGACCTCAGACAATGCCTCCCGTGCCTTCTGAGCTTCCTTAGATGGAGAGGGAGGGCAGGCAGTGAGAAGGATGCGGAACTTGTCTCCTGGTAGTCCTTGAAGTGTGTTGGTGGTCTTGATTAAAGCCACGATGCTAAACGCATCGCACATTGAAGGAATTACTAGCAGATCAGAAGACTCAGCAAGCCCAATCAAGTCTGCGTCTGAAGGTCGTGCAGGTGTGTCGATAACAAGATGCTTATACTGTGATGGATCATCCAACTGCGACTCGTCTATGACATCAAACGGTGCTTCTCCTCTCTCTGCCCAGTCAAGAGCAGAGCGATTCAAGTCACCATCAACCAGCACTGTTTTCCCTTTACGTCCAAGGTATGCGGCAAGGTGAATCGCTGTTGTAGTCTTTCCTACGCCGCCTTTGAAGCTGGCGACTGTTACAATCATGGCTCAAAAGTTTTTAAGATTTTGCGCCAATTGTCGCACGAGAATGCCCAGATTTACGAGCTAGTTTTTTGCTTGAAGACAACTGTTAGGGTTAGCGGTTGCCGAAGATGTCAGTGCGATCGCTGGAGCTATTCTCAAAGATGGTATCGCGCTCAATTAACTCTTTTTTCTATGACCTAGAGATGCCTTCGCTGTTAGTAAAGCGAGCGTTTTTGACACACTCTGCTCACTCAACAAAATCACCAGGCGATCGACCGCTCCAATCTCTCAGCAGTAGACAAGTTGGCAGCGCAGACGGCGATTGCCCAGTGGCAGGGCAATCCCAATCGCCATCGTCCCACACGGTGGGGAGTGCTGCATGAGGGGAGGGTCTATCCACCCAAGATACTGATCTCCTATGCCAACCTCTACGCCAACGGGCATGTGTATCTCCCGAGTCTGTTCCATGGCGGCAGGGAAACTAATCGATTCTTGAGGGCGAGGGGCTTTGAGTTGGTAGAGCTAGAGCAGTGGCAGCAGCAGAATTACAATCACAATCAGGCTTTGAGCTTTTAATTCGAGCAGGGCAAGAGCTATCAGAGTTTCTGGCAGATATACTCATCGAGTGCCAGATAACGTGCTGGAATCGCTTAGCGGATCTGTGTAGCTACACCTATAGCTCAAGGCTAGAATTGGCTTGAGCGATTAAGGGGCATCTTTCATCCACTTGTTCAAAGCAGTCTAATGCTGCGGGAACTCTACGTTTATTCACCTCATTACACAACTCATGTTCAACAACCCCTTTGTTCGCGCTGCTGGTATCGTTGCTATCTGCTATCTCCTGCTCCAGGCGCTTGGGTGGGGACTCAACTCCCTCTCCGTCATTGCTGGCAGCTTCAGCTTTTGGGTCAGATATACCCTTGTCCCTCATGCCTGGCAAATTGGGTTAGCAGCAGGAGTCGCTTACATGGTCATCACTGCTCTGACCACCAGCCGCGATCGCTACTAAATTCATGCAAGGGATGACGGTTATGTTTGACCCTAACTTCTTGCAAAACCTCGTTAACAAGCTGATTACGCCTCCATTTCCACCTTTGCCGGATGAATTTGGGCAGGAGATGCCGCTTCCCAAAGGGTCAAAGCAGAGACGTCAGCCGGCTGGCAGTAGCCGTAAATCAGGGAGTCGTAAATCAGAGGTATGGTATCGCGATCGCCTGGCAACTGCTTTAAGAGGACAAACTGAAGTCTCGACGCCATCGGGGAGGATTGATATCGTCACGGGCAGCGAAATCATTGAAGTGAAGGCAGCCGCTTTGTGGAAGCATGCGCTAGGTCAGATCATGGTGTATAGCCACCACTATCCCTATCACCGCAAGCGGATTCACCTTTTTGGAGCTATTGACCCGGCAGTGCTGTTTCAAGCAACAGAGCAATGTCGAAACCATGGGGTGATTGTCACCTGGGAGCAATAAGGGAACACATGACGACAGATAATGCCAAGAACCAGCTCTATGAGTTGCTCAAATCCTTGGGATGCGCTGAAGCTTGTGCCACATTCAAAGCCACTGGCTCTCCTGCTCCAGGGCTGCACCGCGCTACGGTAGAGGTTATCTTCCCTAATGGCACTAAAGTCAGTGGCGCAGGGCATGGGCAGCGGGTTATTCAAGCTGAGATTGCAGCAGCCCAGGCAGCTCTTGAGCAAGTGCGTCAGCATCATGCTGCTCTTTTTGTAGATTGGGATGAGATCAAGGCTGAAGCGCAAGCTGGAGACGCGCTCATTAAGTTAGGGGTGTATCTTGACGCAGGGTTAACCTGTGCAAGCATGAAATCAGAACGGTTGCAGAGCTTAGAATCTGATGCTCATCTTGCCCAGGTCTTTGATGTATGGAAATCACAAGGGGATCTAGACTTGGCGATGTGGGGACCTGGCTTAGGGCTAAAGTCCAAAGCAACCCTGGTTGAAGCACTCTTATGGAAGCGCTTTAGGGCTAAAGTCCTGAGTGCTGATGCCGAGGAACACTTCCAACTCTTGCTGCAAACGCTAGCGCAACAATAAGAGGAGTAAGCAGGCAAGCCAGCATTCGTTTTATCGCAATCGACCAATCATCCCCGCGATTGCTAAATTAGTCCTGCCTTGAGTGAGATCAATAGAAGAACAGATAGAAATTGGTGTCCAGCACCTCTTGAGTCTGAGGCACTCGCGAGATCTTGAGATAGGGGTGTAATCAGGATAGGTGCAAATTAGTGCCACTTCAAGTGAATAAGTAATCTATTGAACTTGCACATTAATCACCCCATCTATTTGAGCTAAAACGAGCGTCCTACGAAGCCTTAGCTATTTGCCGATAATAGGTGCTTCTGCTGCATCCCAGAGTTCTGCAGATGTCATCCACGGACAGGTCTGGATTGGCAGCCAGCGATCGCCCAATCTTCACTTGCTCTGCGGTCAGTGCCTGTGGTCTGCCGCCGTGCCGCCCTCTCGCCCTGGCAGCGGTCAAGCCTGCATTGGTGCGTTCTCTTATCAAATCTCGCTCGAACTGAGCCATGCTTGCCATCAAGTGAAAGACCAACTTCCCCGTAGCGCTGGAAGTGTCGATCGTCTCCTGAAGAGACTTAAACTCAATTCCCTTAGCTCCTAGCTCCGTGACGACCTGAACCAGGTGAGGCAGCGATCGCCCTA
>DATNOY010000831.1:0-3000 GCA_036703495.1 Coleofasciculaceae cyanobacterium | reverse complement strand
AGCTGGAAAAAAGTTTGGATGCGCCACTCTACCTTACTGATCAGATAACCGTTCAGTTTACCACCCACATCCATGCTGAGCAGATGCGATCGCTAGCTGCCTCAAGCGGGCTGCAAATCATGAAGTTGGTTCCCGGCATTGCCAAATGCTTTGTGTTCCGGGTCATGCCTCAAGCCGCTGCCAACCCTCTCAAAATTGCCCAGCGCCTGCTGGCTGATCCCAACGTTCTGCTGGCAGAACCCAACATTGCCGTTCTGCTTCAGCAGGTTGATTGGTCTGAAAAAGCTAGCTGTCATCTCCCGCCGCCAGATCCGGCATTCAATCCGGCACTCAATCCGGCACCCAATCCGGCACCCAATCCGGAAGCGCAGATGGACTTAAAGGCAGCCTGGGAAGTGACTCGAGGCGATCGCACCGTCATCATTGCCATCATGGCTGCATCAATAGACTGTAACCATCCTGACTTAACCGGCATCGGCAAGATTGTGTCCCCTTGGAGTAGCCAGCAGCCTCTGCCTGCTCTGACCCAGGGCACGCGCTGCGCCCGCATTGCTCTTGCCGAAAAAAATGGGATTGCGCCAGGCTGTAGCTTCATGCCCATTGAAACCGGCGATTGCCTCGATGATCAGTCTGTTGAAACCTGGTTTGAATGGGCTGGACAGCAGGGCGCAGCCGTAATTTTTTGCAGCTGGGGTGCCCCACCTGCTTATTTTCCATTGTCCTTGAGGCAGCGGCTGGCGATCGCCCGATCTGCCACACAAGGCCGAGGTGGCAAAGGCTGTGTCATCATATTTGCCGCAGGGAATGAATCCTCTGCAGGAGCTGATCCGCTGGCGCACTCCCCTGTTTTGAACGGGTTCGCCTGGCATCCTGATGTGATCACCGTAGCGGCAAGCGATCGCCTGAACCAGTCGGCGTTCCATCTCTGCGGCAATGTGGCTGTTGTAGCTCCCAGCGACACTGCCGAAGAGATTGCCCAGGATATGGCAGCAGGAGCAAGGGTGGCGGGCGTAGCGGCTCTGGTGCTATCGGTGAATCCCAATTTGACGGCCGCCGCAGTCAGAGAGATTTTGCAAACCACTGCTGACAAAATTGTCAGGACTTCCTCACCATCCAGTCTCGACGCACCCTCTCCAGACATGATTTACGATGCTGCCGGATATTCCCAGCAGTTCGGCTACGGCAAAGTTAATGCCCTTCAAGCCGTACAGGCAGCCCAACAAACTGCATCGTGCCCGCTGGTAGCAGAATGGCTGCAGTTCCAAAATCTGGAAGCGATCGCCATTCCAGATGGTGACTTACAAGGGGTGACGAGTACCATCCAGGTCAAAGACGATCGCCAGCTTCTCGACATCGAAATTAGCATCAGCCTGGAACACCAGTTTGCCAGCGATTTAGAACTTTATCTGCTGGCACCCAACGGCGAAACCATCCTGCTGCAAAGCCGTAGCTTGGGCAGGCTCACCAAGATTAGCAAAAGCTATTCTCAAGCAACAACCCCTTTGCTGAAGCGGCTGATCAACCAATCTGTTCAGGGACAATGGCAGCTTAAACTTATTGATTGTGTCCCCCTAGATCTGGGGTACTTGCAAAGCTGGACGCTAAATTTAGGAGTTTAAGAGAGGAGCGCAGGCGTCAGTCACAAAGCAAACCGGTTCTCGTACCGGCATTCTAGGACAAGGTGCTGCTTTCTTGACCATAGGCTTGCCAAGCTAGATCAACCAGCCCATTAACGATCGCTGCGGCCACCACTGCACTGCCTTTGCGCCCCTCAATCCGGATGTGGGGCACTAGGGAGTCTTTGAGCCGCTCAACAGCCACATCAACCCCGACAAAGCCGGCCGGTGTGCCAATCACTAGCGCCGGTTTAATTTCCTCCGCTTCGATCAGTTCTACTAAAGCGGTGAGGGCCGTTTGCGCCTGACCCACCACAAAGATGCCTTCTGGGTAACGGCGGGCCAACGTTTCCATGCCCCAAGCCACACGGGCCTTATCCCGCTGAGGCCGAGTGAGCGCCTCCATGCTGCAATAGACCGGATTAGCAAACGTAGCCTGGATCGTTGGCACAATTCCTACCTGCACCATCGGCACATCAACCACAATTGTGCTGCGGGCGGCCAATGCGGCTGCCCCTGCTTGCAAGGCCTGATCCGAAAAGCGAATCAGCGACTTGTACTCAAAATCAGCAGTCGCGTAAATGACCCGACGTACAATCTCATATTCTGAGGGTGAGAATGCGTGATCGCCAATTTCGCTGTCGATAATCCTTAAACTTTGTGCGTCGGTTACATGCCACTCCATGACCACCCCAAATGACCCCAAACATAATATGCAGATGTCAAATCCATCACGCTCTGGTTAAGAGTGAGTTGGATACTTGAATGCTACTGGACATCATAGCTCCCTATCAGACATCTGCCTTAAGAGGTCAGTCTAGGTTCACTGAGTTGATGGCGTTGTTGACGGCTTTTTGTAGCTGCTCTTAAGCGATTTTTGCAAAATTATTAATTCTTAAAAGCCAGGCGTTCAGTAAACTGAACGCCTGGCTTTTACAGCGCTTTGCGCTTGATTCAGTGTGGGTTATTTTTTAGAAACTCCGCTCCGCGCGGCTTCTAAAAAATAACTGTTAAACAATCTGATTCAATTGACGATCCTAGGTTTCCGAGGTTGATGAGGCATTGAGCATGGGCGATAGGTAAGCCACAAGCGCACCTAGTGCAAATCCAGCAACATTGCGAGCTAAGGGCAACCAATCGGCGGTGCGCGTTACAACAGGGCCAATGCCGAAGGCGATGAATAAGATGCCCCACAGCGGTGAGAAGATGAGTGCCCACTGCCAAGAAAACCCTTTGCCTTCGCGCGGCTGAGCTGCAAATCCAAATACCAAGCCACCGATCGTCGAAGTAATCAGCGTCAGAATCCACTGCTCTCTAGGCAAGCCCGGCACCACCTGACAGCCGCCCTGCCGTAAGCAAAGCTTAAGCGATTCTAGTGCATCAA
>DATNOY010000830.1:0-3737 GCA_036703495.1 Coleofasciculaceae cyanobacterium | reverse complement strand
AGCAAATTAGTCCAAACTCCAGTAATTAAGGTTTCAATGTCTTTAGATTTTCAGTAAGCATAAATACTCGCCAGCAGTTCTAATTTCTTTCACCCTGAAGGCGCGATCGCGCATGGGTTGCTAACTTGCCTCTTGTAGGGGCGAACGGCCGCTCGCCCTTACGAGAATTCATTCCTGCGATCAGCAACGCCGTAAAATCTACCATCTCCCTTTCGTGCAACACTGCCCGACTTAACCCAGCGATCGGTGAGTGCGTCTGCTGAAGCACCTGATCTGTGGACAAACTCCAAAAGGGAAACTCCAAGTTCATTGTTTTCTCCCTGATGCCTATGGGTCACACCTCGAGCTAACGACGAACCTTTGGCAGCGTAACGATAAAGCTTGTCCCCTTGCCTTCCGCACTTTCAACCCCGATCGTTCCTTGATGGGCTTCAGTAATACTTTTAGCTAAGAATAAGCCTAACCCCCAGCCCGTTTGCTCCTCAGCACAGGTAGTGCGACGAAATTGTTGAAAGAGGATGGATTGTGCTTCAGGAGCAATGGGCTTGCCTTCATTATGAACAGTCAAGCTGACCTGTGTTTCAGTTTGCTGGAGCGTCAGTGTAATCGGTGTGTCAGGAGCACCATATTTCACAGCGTTAGTGACTAAGTTTTCAATCACCCGCCGTAGTTCTTTACGGCAGCAATTGCTCTTGACCTCAGCATCAGAAACCACCACAAACCTTTTGCCGTAAGCAAAATTCAAATCTGCCACTATGTCGTGAATGAGGAGGGCTAAGTTGCAGTCTTCAAAGTCCATTTTTAAGCGGTACCCTGCCCGCAACCGACTCGCATCCAGCAGATTTTGAATCATCGTATTTAGCCGATCAATCGCATTCATCATTCTCGCTAGCACATCCGCATGGTCATCGCCTTGTTCCAGCCGACGCAGCAGCAGTTGAGTGCCCATTTTTACAACATTGATCGGATTTCTGAGATCGTGGGTAAGCGTCACCATAAACAGCTCTTGAATATCTTGCAGCGTTTTAGAAAATTGACTGGCAGCGTCATTCACGGCTTGCTCAATCGAACCAATAATGATGTCGCGATCGCGAATGTCCAAAGGTGCTTCTGCTTCTAAAACCTGAAAGATGACTTGACGGAGAATGTGATACTCGAAAATGAGTTGATTCATGGAGTAGTCGGCATAGCCCGCGCGTTCATGCCCATGCAGCTTGCCAATGCGTGTGCTTTCTACTTCGTCGGCTATGATTTGGGCAGATGTCCGGTCAACCTCAGTTGAAAGCGCATCGACCAGTTGCTCTAAGTACAGCGGTAGCGAATCTCGCAAGACCAGAGAGTCCTGATGCATAGAGGCATAAACTTCATTCCGCGCCCGCTCTTCCCACAATTGCATAATTTTTGTAGCATTTTGCTTGAGTCGGGTAGATGCCAGGTTAGACATGGTTTTTGCTGGATTGCATGATGTGGAGGTAGAGCCTGACTGACTAACAAAAATCCTGTAATACAGATGATAGTTGCTGCGATCGTAAGGCTTCAATAGGGGAACCCTGTGACTCATCCATCAATTGTAATGCTGGCGTAATGCTGATTTTCTGCAAGGGAGGCGATCGCGGGTTCGAGATATTGTCTGGTGACCGTTGGTAGATGAGTGTAGTGATCTAAGTGGAATATACGCGGAAATTTCCTTAGGAACGTGAATTTAATCAAACCCAAAACTTAATTTTTGAAAGCGCGACATTGCCGCGCTTTCAAAAATTAAAAGTTTAGTTTTAATTAATTCGTGATCCTTTGTTTTCTACTAGAGTCCAGATCGTCTGCATCAGTAGCTCTGACTCAACCGGTTTAGTAAGATGATGCTGAAAGCCAGCGGCCAAGGCGTGTTGCTGATCGATTTCGCTGGCATAAGCGGTGAGGGCGATCGCAGGCACTTTGCCGCCTTGGTCAGGGGACTGCTTTCTGATGTGACGGATTAAGCCATAGCCATCGATCGCAGGCATCCCAATATCACTGATCAGTAAATCAAAAGAAGCTTGCTCTAAGCAGCTCAGGGCTTCACTGGCTGACGCCACTTCAGTGATGATGGCCCCCTGCTGCTGGAGCAAAAAGGTAATTAGCTCGCGCGAGTCGCGGTCGTCATCGACCACAAGCACCTGCAAACCGTTGAACTTAACCTCTGAGCCAGGCGACGATAAGGTATCCGTTTGCTGTAAGCTGGCAGCAGCGATCGCCGGCAGCTTGACGGTAAAGGTGGCTCCTTGCCCTTCGCCAGGGCTAGCGGCTGCTACAGTGCCGCCGTGTAGTTCAACCAGGTAGCGCACGATCGCTAACCCTAACCCTAAGCCGCCAAAGCGTCGGGTCGTGGTACTGTCAGCCTGACGAAAGTAGTCAAAGACGTGCGGCAGGAAGTCAGGAGCGATGCCCTGACCAGTGTCGCTGACACTCAGCTGAATGTCAGTCCTGGGAGGATGAGAGGATGAAATCGCCTTCTCTTCTTCCCACGCCGCCGTTCCGCTGCTCCCTGGTTCCAGTCGTACCTCTATACGACCCCCGTGAGGAGTGAATTTAACCGCATTGGACAGCAAATTCCACACGACCTGCTGCAGGCGACCGGAATCCCCTAATACCTGGCCAACCTGCGGTTCAAACACCGTCTGAATCTGAATGGCTTTTGCTTCCGCTGCCAAGCGTACTGTTTCCAGTGCCGCCTTGACGATGAACGGCAAACCCACCGGCCCCATGTGCAAACTCACTTTGCCTCGAAGGATGCGGGACACATCGAGCAAGTCTTCAATGAGTTGTGCTTGTAATTTGGCATTCCGTTCAATGGTTTCCAGCGCGTACTGGGTTTTGGCTTTGTCTTGTTGGCTCGTTTGGAGAATCCTGACCCAACCCAAAATGGGATTGAGCGGCGATCGCAACTCATGGGACAGCACGGCCAGAAACTCATCTTTGATCCGGTTGGCTTGCTGCGCCTCCTCGGTTTGTTGTTGCAAAGAGAGCATCAAATGATTGAGCTGCTCATTTTGAGCTTGTAGCAGTGCTTCTGCCCGCTTGCGCTCAGTAATATCTGACAAGATGAAAACGGCACCAGCAAATGCCCCTTGCTCATCCAAAACGGGATCCATCGTTTTGGACAACCAGCAGTCTTTCGTCTGGAGTTCTAAAACTTGGCGCTGGCAAGTTGCTTTTGCCAGGCGAAAACAGGCCCCGTTACCGCTTCCTAAAGCCGTCAGCATCAATTCCTGATGTGGGTACCCCAGAATGTCTTGCAAAGGCCTACCCAAAAGCTGACTCATCGCCTGGTTACAGCGTAAAATTCTGCCCTCTTGGTCTACTACTCCCACGCTATCGTTGATCGCGTCAAAGGTGGTTTGCCATTCTTGGGCGGATGCTAAGGCAGCGTCCTCCGCCCGTCGGATACGAAGCAGCGAGCGTACCGTGGCAACCAGTTCGAGCGGCTCAACGGGTTGAGTCAGGTAGGCATCTGCCCCACTATCCAGCCCTTCGGCTTTATCCTGGCTTTTGATAAAGCTAGCCGAGAGGTGTAGCACTGGAATAAAAGCCGTTCCTGGGTTTGCTTTAATTTGACGACAGACTTCAAAGCCACTCAAATCGGGCAGTTTCACATCCAGAATAATCAGCGCCGGTTGTTGGACGGCGATCGCCTTTAAACCTGCAGCCCCCGTTGCCGCTTCCACGACGTTAAAGCCTGCCTGTTGTAAAATCCGCGTTAC
>DATNOY010000829.1:0-3444 GCA_036703495.1 Coleofasciculaceae cyanobacterium | reverse complement strand
ATTAAACCCATCCGCTCTAGCAACTGCCATTCTTGAGCAAGCCGTCGATGCTATTGAGGTTGTTGACCTCCAAAATCGTTTGGTTTATGTGAATGCTGCTTTTGAGCGCACTACAGGCTACTGCCGTGAGGAGGTTTTAGGCAAAGCGCTGAGTGATTTAAAAGCGCTAGGTGATTTACAGGTAGGACGGCATGAAGATAATTTTCATGAAGACCCCTGGCAGGTGATTTCATCTGGTCAGGTTTGGCTAGGAACATACCGGGGCAAACGCAAAGATGGCTCAACCTACCATCAAGATGTCACCGTCTTTCCGCTCTACGGCAGCAGTGGCGAAATCACAAACTACGTCGCTATTAAACGAGATATGGGCGATCGCCAACAGGCTCAAGCAAAGCTAGAACATACACTCTCGCTACTGCAAGCCACGCTAGAGTCCACGGCAGACGGAATTTTGGTGATTGATAAAACGGGTCAAGTTAACGGGTTCAATCAAAAGTTTGTGGAGATGTGGAAAATCCCCGCAGACATTGCAGCTCAAAAGTCTCAAACATTGCTGTTCAACGGCATGCTAGATCAGCTGGTCACAGCTGCTTTCCTAGAACAGCTGCAAACCTGGTCAAACCATCCCGAAACAATCTATGAAGATGTTCTGAGACTGAAAGATGGTCGAATTTTTGAGCAGTATTCCCATCCCCAATGGCTCAACGGCGAAATCATTGGTCGGGTTTTGAGCTTTAGAGATGCTACGGTGCGCCATAGCAACGAGGCGGTGATTCGGTATCAGGCCTCTCATGATCTGTTGACTGGGCTACCCAACCGCATGTTATTTGACGAATGCCTGTCAGAGGCACTAGCTCGAGCTCAGCAGGAGCAGTCTCAACTGGCGGTTGCCTTTTTAGACCTCGATCGGTTCAAGAATATTAACGATACGCTGGGACATGCCGCTGGCGATCTGTTGCTTCAGGGGGTAGCCGTCCGATTGACGGAGTGTCTGCGCGATAGCGATGTTGTCGCACGCTGGGCCGGCGATGAGTTCACCCTGCTATTGCCCCATGTGCATGAAGTTGCCGATGTCACCACGATCGCCCAACGCATTTTGGAATCTTTGCGAGAAGAGTTTGCCCTAGAGGGACAAACCCTGCGGATTAGCAGCAGTATTGGCATTGCTTTTTATCCCCAGGATGGTGAAGATGCAGAAACGCTGCTCAAAAATGCGGATGCAGCTCTGTATCGAGCCAAGGAAAGTGGCCGGAATACCTACCACCTCTATACCGCTGCGATCAATACGCAAGTCTCAGAACAGCTGATTCTGGAAAACTATTTGCACCGGGCTTTAGCGCAGGGTGAGTTTGTGGTGCATTATCAGCCCCGCGTGAATGTGGTAACCGGCAAAATTACCAACCTGGAAACGTTGCTACGCTGGCGGCATCCGACGTTGGGGTTGGTTTCCCCTGAAAAATTTTTGCCATTGGCAGAAGAAATGGGTCTAATTATGCAAATTGGAGAATGGTTGCTGCAAACGGCTTGTCTGCAAAACAAGTCCTGGCAAACGCTCGGCCTACCGCCTTTGCGCGTAGCGGTCAACCTGTCTACGCAACAATTTGGGCAACCGCGCATGTTGAATGTAATTCAGCAGGTGTTTGATCAGACGGGCTTAGCTCCCCAGTATCTAGAATTGGACATCACAGAAACTACAGTCGGCAAGCAGCTAGAGCAGAGTCAAGCCATGCTGACAGAGCTGCATCGCATGGGAGTGGCGATCGCGCTGAATGACTTTGGTATCGGCTATTCCTCCCTCAGCTACCTGAAGAAATTTCCGATTCAAACGTTAAAAATTGACCGTTCTTTCATCCGACATTTGACAACCGATCTCAGTGATCAAGCGATTGTCACGGCTATCATTGCGCTGGGTAAAGTTCTCAATCTCAATCTGGTGGCAGAAGGGGTTGAAAATGAGGTGCAAGAGTATCTGCTGCGATCGCTTGGCTGCGAAGAAATGCAGGGGCATTTATTTAGTCCGCCGCTCACAGCCGCAGCGGCAACCTTGCTACTGAAAAATACCCCCCTCTGGGATGCCAATCGCCTGATGGCTTAGCGCTTGCTGTAGATTAGGAACGTGAATTGAACAAAACCCAAAACTTAATTTTTGAAAGCTCGGTTTTAATTAATTCATGATCTTGAGAGCTTTTGGAGTTGATTCCTAACTGCAGATCACAAACAATGGGAGACGCTGATTACCTACTCCACATGGCTGCTTGTCCAGTTCCTTGTATCGTTCCCTCCCCCTTGCAACCTGGCGACCTGCTGCGAGTCATTGCGCCTAGCGGAGCATTAAGAGAAATGCAGGCGTTTGACCAGGGCGTAGAAATTTGGCGATCGCGAGGGTATCGAGTTGAAGTCAGCCCTGGCTATGACAGCCGGTTTGGCTATTTAGCAGGCACTGATTCGGCCCGACGGTCGCAGTTGGCTGCTGCCCTTAAAGACTCGGACTGCCGAGGGATTCTCTGTGCTAGAGGGGGCTATGGAGGTGCCAGACTTTTAGAAGATTGGCGATGGGATGTGGCTGAACCGAAGTGGCTGATCGGCTTTTCAGATATCACTAGCCTGCTGTGGAGCCTCAGCGTAGAGGGAATTTCGGGCGTTCATGCCCCCTTATTAACAACCCTTGCCTCAGAACCCGACTGGTCGCTGCAACGATTGTTGGATTGGGTAGAGGGGCGATCGGTGCAGCCGCTCCAGGGATTAGGGTGGGGAGGGGGGCAAGCCAGCGGTATGTTGCTGCCTGCTAATCTCACGGTTGCCACCCACTTGCTAAAGACTCCCGCTCAGCCGCCGCTAGAAGGGGTGATTCTAGCGTTTGAAGATGTTTCCGAAGCGCCCTACCGCATCGATCGAATGCTGACCCATTGGCGAATGAGTCAGGCTTTTGCAGGGGTGCGAGGCATTGCGTTGGGGCGCTTTAGCCACTGTGACCCTCCGGCTGCCATTCCCAGTTTTACTGTTGATCAGGTGCTGCGCGATCGGCTGGGTGATTTAGGCATCCCGATCGTTTCGGGTCTGCCGTTTGGTCACGATGGTGTAAATGCTGCCTTGCCCGTAGGCATCCCAGCTTTACTAGACGGAGATGCAGGCCTGCTGAAGATAGATGCATAGTTTGGGAGACTAGAGCGATTCTGTCGCTGTGTCTGCTTCTACTCCTGCTTCTACTACTCCCGCTTCTGCCAGTCGCTGCAGCGAGATCCGAGCCGACTCTGAGACATGCGAGTGGCTATCTTTTTGCAAATATTTCAAGGCTGAAATGCTTTTGGGAACGGGTAAATTGCCTAACGCTTCAGCCAGCCGTTGCCGAACCAACCAATCTTCTGACTGGGCAAACCGCAGGATTTGATCTACGGCAGAGACATCTTTAATTTCACCGATCGCTGCAATCGCCGCCTGTTGTAC
>DATNOY010000828.1:0-5201 GCA_036703495.1 Coleofasciculaceae cyanobacterium | reverse complement strand
AGCGGTGTGATGCTCGCCTGCCGTGGGTGTCTGGTGGTGCAGGTTCATCACTTCGCCCTGCTGCTGCCGTGCGATCGCTGTGGACTGCTCGATCGCCTGCTCAATTGAATCAACCCTGAGGCTTAAATTCGCCGTTCGTACGAGTTGCGGCTGCGGCGCAGAGACTTTTGCTATGGAACTTTGTACACCGTCTGCTGCTGGCGCTTCAGATGCGAGGTTTGTGGCAGCAGAACTTGCTCGGGGTGCGGAAAGTTGGGTCGCCTGCGGCATTGAGCCACAGCTTGTCAACATTGAAGCGCCTAGGAGCGCCATCGCCAGCAGTGTTGCCTGAGTTTTCGATTGATGAGCGCCAACCATCGGTGCAACTTCCTTCAAAACGGTATATTGGCAGTATGCCCTTACACTGCGCCTTGATCAGATTGGGTTGCAATTTATGTAACTGGTTAGAGGATAGGCAGCAGATCATCAGGGCCTGCCAAAAAAACTGAAAATCCTTGAAGGAAGTGGGTTTCAAGGGGATCAAGGCTTGATCAGGGGCGAGAAAAATCGTCGTCAACGGCTAAAATCCTGGCACCAGCGTTATGTATCGTCTTACCCTTGGTTCACGATCAAATATCCACCGTGGATTAAGGCGTTGCAGAAAAGAGGGCTTGATGAATTAACGGTGCAATCACATCGATCGTCTTGATCAACTCATCTGAGAGAGAGAACCGCTGTTTCAAGTAATAAGAGTCGTTATAACTCAGCCATACCTTGCCATCCACTGCTTCCCATGCCAGCACTTTTAGGGGTAGATCCAGGGCGATCGTCGGCTCTGCTACCATCAGAGGCGTTCCGGCTTTCGGATTGCCAAACATTAAAAGTTGTATCGGGCGGAGACTGAGTCCAGCTTTTTCGGCTTCAGCTTGTTGATCAATGCGGGCAAAAATAGTGATGCCTTTTGCCTGCAGGATGGCTGTTAGGCGATCGAGGGTTTCAGCTACAGAATACGGACTGGACTGGCTGATAATGCCGTTGGTTGTATTCATAACGGTTGATTCCTAACAGTTAATTCATAACAATAGAGGCGTGGGCGATTGGGACGATTGCCGATCGCCAGATCAGGATAAGCCCACCCTCGGAGTACACCTCGGCTGTCGTCCGGGTTCAAGCGATCAAATCTATCAATGCAGCCCCCCTGCAATCACCAGCGTTTCGCCCGTGATCCAGGCTGAATCGGGGGAGGCAAAGAAGACAGCCGCAGGAGCGATGTCCTCGGGTTGTCCAATGCGACCCAATGGGGTTTGTGCTTCAATCTGTTTGCGGAAATCACTCTCAAGCACTCCCAGTGCAGACAGTCCTTCCGTTGCCACCATCCCCGGATTGATGGCATTAACGCGGATATTGCGGGGACCCAGTTCTTTAGCGAGTGACTTCGTGACGGCATCAACGGCTGCTTTGGTGGCGTTATAAACCGAACCCGTGGCGGGCGTCGCGGTGCTGGCGATCGAACTAATATTGACAATGCTGCCACCTGCCGGGCCAAAGTACTTTGCCGCTTGTTGGGAGACGAGGATTAAGCCCAGCACATTCAAATCAAAATGCTCGTGGAAATGCTTTTCCGTGATGTCTTCAAGCGGCAAATAAGCATAAATTCCGGCATTGTTGACCAAGATATCCAGCTTGCCGAAGGCCTGCTGCGTTTCGGTAAACAGATGTTCGACCTCTACTTTTTGGGAAACATCTGCCTGGACGGCGATCGCCTTTCCACCTGCGCTAATAATCTCATCCACTACGCGATCGGCTGCTTTTTTATTAGAGGCGTAGTTGACCACCACAGCTGCCCCTGCCGCTGCCAAATGCTTGGCAATTGAAGCACCGATGCCTTTAGATGCCCCGGTTACAACGGCAATTTTTCCTTCTAGTTTATTCATGATGATTAGTCCTGTAAGTACCTTGGCGTAATTAAAAACCAGATTTCAAACCCTGTGCCGCTTGCGCAACGGACGGCACAGGGTTTGAAGATTTTATGTTTAATTATGGACATCTACTTAGCTGTTGAGTTTGAAGTCGCTGCTGTCTGGGACTGTTTAGAGGCTCAAGGGTCTGCTGCTTCACAACTTTGAGAACAGCAGATTTAACCCTTCAGTCATCGTGGGATGAGTCAATACACCATCGCGCAGAACGGTGTAAGGCATTTGAGCCTGCATTACCATTTGCACCGCCGAAATTATTTCCCCTGCTTCGTGACACAAGAGAGAACAACCGAGAATCCGATCGGTTTTAGCATCCACGATCGCCTTCAGGAAGCCATCAGGTTGACCCAACGTTCTCGCTCGTGGCACGGCAGACGCATCTAGTTTCGCTACGCGAATCGCATACCCCTGTTGCTGCGCTTCGGTTTCAGTGAGACCCACATGCGCCAGTTCTGGATCAATGAACAAACAAGATGGCACTAGGCGATCGCGGGTGCTACGGTTGCCGCCCTCCACTAGATTCGCTTTGACAATCCGATAATCGTCGAGCGATACATGGGTATATTGGGGCCCACCATTGATATCACCTAATGCCCAAATTCCCGGTACATTGGTCTCCAGGCGATCGTTGACTTGAATGAATCCTAGCGCATCCGTTGCGATACCCGCAGCCGTTAAATTTAAGGTATCGGCAGTGGATGCCCGCCCTACGGCGACGAGTAAATGCGATCCCTGCAGGCTGATTTCCCGGTCGGGATTCTGAAGCCTCAGTTCGATCGCATCTCCTGTGCGATCAACCCTCAACACCTGCGCCTTCAGCAAGAAGTCGATGCCGTCTCGTTCTAAGAGCGTTTGAATGGCGATCGCTACATCTGGATCTTGTTGTGACAAGATTTGTGGACTTTGCCCAATCACGGTCACACGCGAGCCAAAGCGGCGGAACATTTGAGCAAATTCTAATCCAATGTAACCGCTACCCAGCACAATTAAATGTTCTGGCAACTGTTCCAATTCCATGATCGACTCACTGGTCAGAAACCCGGTTTCTTTAAGTCCTAGCACCGATGGAATGAATGGGCGCGTGCCGGTATTGATAAATATCCTTTCTGCGGTAAGGTATCGAGGGGTGCCTTCAGTCGTTGCCACTGCAATTGTTTTCGGAGCGACGAACTGCGCTGTGCCAATGATGAGATTGTGATCAAGAGCCGTTTTTAGATTGTGAAAATTCACGTCACGAGCCGATTCCACCACCGATCGCTTTCGTCGGATCACTGCTGCCAAATCAACGATCGGCTCAGTAGTGGTAACTCCATAAACAGCAGCGTTTCGCACGGTATTTGCAACGTTGGCACTCGCCACCATCGTTTTGGTGGGAATACAAGCAATATTGATGCAGCCACCGCCAATCATGTTCAGACTGCGTTCCACTAGCACAGTTTTCCGTCCGTTTGCCACCAGCACAGGTGCCAATGTTTTGCCAGCCTTGCCGCCACCGATAATCATATCGTCGTAATATTCAATATCCACTGCCATCTCCTTTTTTGGCATTACGCCATTGTTGTTGCAACTTCATCTATAGCAATCTTCAACTGAGTCAAACCCAGACTGGCATTGGCTTCCATACTTTAGCTTAACCGATGACTCCGGCAATATTTGAGAATCCCTCAACCCCCAAGGTTTGATGGTGGAGCGCGCAAAGCGTGCCCCACCATCAAACCTACTCAATTGCGAGGTCATCTCTGATTCGATCAGAAGCGATCGCGCCCTACTGCAGATATTTCTTTAATTCAGCAGCAGCCTGCACAAAAAGCGATCGGGTTGCCGGAAGTTCGGCCAAACCATTCAGCAGTCCAAAGTCGTGAATCATGCCGTTGTAACGCACGGTGGTCACGCTTACCCCAGCTTCATCGAGCTTGCGTCCATAGGCTTCGCCTTCATCCCGCAGAATATCGCTCTCGGCCACCTGAATTAACGCTGGTGGCAATCCTTGCAATTGCTCAACCGTGGCCCGTAGGGGAGAAGCATAGATCTCTTTGCGTTGCTCTAGATCCGTCGTATAGAGGTCATACATCCACTGCATCAACGAGGTAGTCAGGAACCGTTTCTCGCCAAATTGTTGGTAAGAATCCGTTGCAAAATTCGCATCGACGATCGGCCACATCAGGATTTGTAGCTTAATGTGCGGCCCTCCTTTCGCTTTTGCCATCAAGGTGGTAACTGCCGTCATATTGCCGCCCACACTGTTGCCGACAACGGCTAAATTTTTGCCATCCACCTCAATTTCCTCACCATGCTCAGCAACCCATTGGGTGGCAGCATAGATTTCATTGACAGCCTGCGGATATTGGGCATCTGGTGTGCGGGTGTAGTTGACAAAGACCGCTGCAAACCCTGAAAGCACGACGAGATCGCGAACCATACGCTTGTGGGTTGGGTAATCGCCCAGCACCCAACCGCCACCATGAATAAAGATGAAAACGGGCAATTTACCTTTGACTCCCGCAGGTCGCACAATGTTGAGCGTGATCAGATACCCGTCGGCAGTAATTGTCTTCTCAAACTCGTCAATACCTGACAGATCGACTTTAACCGAAGCCTGCGCATCCACTAACACTTGACGTGCTTCGAGGGGAGTTAAGGTTTCTAAAGGCACACCCCCAGAGTTCAGCATTTTCAAAAACGCCTTCACTTCTCTGGAAAGACGCGGATCGTCTGCCACTTCTGAAGTGTTGGTCAGGGGCAATTTGACTTGACTAATCATCATAATCTCCTTTCGTGGATAAAGGTCAATGAGCGGTTGAAGGAATAAAAGACCTGGTCTTCTGCTCCCAAACAATCCGGGGCAACCCAATGGAAGCGATCGACGGGCAGGACTTCCAAGGGTAGCGTTGAGACAGGGTGGAATCCCCTCAAGAACGATGGAAGGCATTGCACTGCTTTCAGGCTGGGCAGGCGACTGGCTAAATCAGCCGGGAGCTTTCAACGTTATGCCTTCATATCAAACAACAGCAGTTCAGCATCGAGATCTTTCAACGTTATGCCTTCATATCAAACAACAGCAGTTCAGCATCGTTAGACACCCCTTGTAGAGTAATTTGTGCTTCTTGAGCAATGGCCGCACCATCGCCAGCTGTGAGCGTTTGCTCGTTCACCTGCACTACACCACTGACCACTTGTAACCAGGCTACTCGTCCCGCTGCCAGGGGATGGCTCACCGTTTCACCTTCCCGTAAAGTGGTGGCGTAG
>DATNOY010000827.1:0-17658 GCA_036703495.1 Coleofasciculaceae cyanobacterium | reverse complement strand
ACAAATACTTGCCCCGTCGATGCCATTGAGCGATCGCGGTTTCCTGGAAGGCGGCCAAAAAATCGGCCGCAGAAAAAGGGTGGGCAATGGTGCGATCGAGCAACACATCCCCACCCCAAATGGTTTGACCAAGCGTGACTTGGTTCAAGCCTCGACGAACTGTTTCAACTTCAGGTAATTCCGGCACAGATTTTGATAGACCGCAGCTTAGCGAGCCTCGGTTCCCTGATTAGGATCGCCCTCAGAAGTAGGGCTGCCACCTGGAGCATCAGCAGTAGTTTTGGGCGTTCCCTGTCCCGTTTTACGAGAGCGTTCGTCAATCGGGGTTTGCTTCCCGCCTGAAGCTGCCGTTGAAGCGGCAGACTTTTTGGTGGGAGGGGCAACTTCTACAACTTCACTCAAGGCAAAGTTGTTCGCGTTGACACCGGCATAATTAACCTTTTCAAAACGGACAATTACAGGGTATTTAATGCCGCTTTGATCAACGGAAGCCACTGTGCCTGTGTCTTGAAACCAATAAGATTCCTTCCGGAGGATTCTGACTTTAGAGCCACGTTGAACCATGAGTATTTTCCTTCAGGGAGACTGATCTTATAAATCCAGCCCTGTTGCAACCCAGTCTGAGCAATTTTAGATTTAGATTGAGGTCTTAGATTGACGCTGCTGCAATCCCAAGCCCACGATTCGCAATCCAAACTTACTTCCGTAGGGGTAGCAATAGGATGCTATAAAACGATGATCGTCTCTCAGCGTACTACTCTGGCAGGTCGATCGGTTCGCTTGAGGCTTTAAGTTTTATTGCTAAAAAAGGGCACCTGAGTTTGCCAAGCAGGATTAGCCCCTTGTTGCAGCACTAGGAGCCGCAGCCGCAGGCGCACTAGGTGAGGCTGGACCCCCTTCGCCCACGGCTCTATCCACCTCAATGCCATACTGCTCCAGCACTACTCGAGGTTCTGCGCCACCCGTTTCAATGCGTCTCACTAAAACTTGTCCATTCGATAGCCGTTGTCCTGCCTGCACATAGCGGCTGGTGGGTTCATTGGGAGCATTGACAATTGCATAGGTTGAATCTCCTACTTGCACAACCCCTGTTACCCGCACTGCCCTAGCCAGATCGGGCTGAGGGGGAGGGGGGACGATGGGAACTAAAGGTCTACGTGGTACAAGGTTAGGAATGGGCGCTAGCCTGCCGCCCGAATTCCCCCGGCTGGTAGCGGTGCGGTTAGAGCTACCTGGCCGCGAGGTGGCACTGGCTGGAGCTACCGAAGAAGGCGCAGCGGGCGGCGTAGGGGGCGGCGGCGGCAGTTGCACAGTAGGTGTGGTAGGTAACAGTGCAAACGGATCAGCCCGATTGCTTTGTACTTGCCGCACCCGCTGGTTGGGATCGGTAGAGCTGATTAAATCGGGCGGCAGAATGCCTCTAGGAGCCGCATTTTGTGGCTTAACTGTAGGATTGGGGAAAGAAGAATTGGTCGCTTGCTGCCCCGATGATGCGGTTACAGATGGAGACGGGGATGCACCAGCAACGGGCACGGCTGAAGGTGAAACTGTAGGGCTTGCAGTCGTTGTTGTCTCGCCTCCACATCCCCCAACGATTAAAGCCAGAATGGCACTAACTGCACCCAATGAGATGTGGCATGAAACTTGGCGTGAAACTTGGCGCATTCCCCTTCTCCCCAACTGATTGCTACGACTAAAAGAACAAACGACTAAAAAACTTGTTACGGCACAGCTGCTTCACTGGAAAAGATTCCCTGCTTTTAAGGATAGTTCAAATTTTCAATAGTTATCGTAGAAATCTGCTGCATTCTAAGGCCTAGAAAAGCCCAAAATTCTGCTTTTGATCAGGCTAATTATGCCGCTATGAAGCTTGCTTGAGATGTCCATCTTCAACTCAGTTATTCGTTAGATCCACGCTGTTGGGGTGATCTGCTCTGTTGGGGTAGAGAGAATGGAAAAGTGGCGATTGGATTTTGATCATCAACTGTCCCTGTCAAGGTTTGGGTTTCCCCTTGAACGAGCAGTGTGATTGTGAAGGCGATCGGTCCGGTTCCTTGGCAGCGAGCAAACAAATTTACAGAAACCGTGTAGTTGCCCTGAGGCGCTTGAGTGGGCGGCCAAAAGATATTTTCAATGGGCGTTTGCGTTGGACTACCACAGCCGGCATTGGCGTCTACATCTAGTTTTCCGCCAGAAGCCACGTTGGGGTTAGAAAAAGTGGCCGTATCACCGCTAGGGTCAGTGACGGCTAAATCTAAATCGTCGGTTGTTGCCCATCTCAGTGTGGCTTGAATGTCGCCCGTTCCCAGCTGAGGGGTCGCAGCGGTTTGAACGGTCTGCGTTGCAGAAGGGCAGATTTCCGATAAATCGATTAGCCTCCCTACTGCATTCACCATGAAGCACCCTTGTCGTTCTTGCGCGATCGCTGGGGCAATAGGGCTGGTGATCAACGGAGATAGTATTGGCAGAACCAAAGCGATTCGGAGAAGTTTCAGCATGGCAGGTGAACTTAAAAATTAAAATGTGGAAATTGGTTCAGTAGCTTTGGGCTTAAGAGTTCCCTAATCTTGATCGGGTTTATCAGGTTTAGGAGCAGCAAGCAGACTGTGGGAAGACCGTAGAATCTGCAGCAAAATAGCGAAGAGTGAACGGTTAAACCCTTCACTTTTAAAGGAGTCTGTGCTTTTATGGGCTGTGCTTTTATGGGCTGTTTAAAGTTAAGTTTCAATCGATTGGATAGGGGCAAATATATACCTGATTATGATTAGGAGATCTTGATTTCCCAGCTGCTTCAGGAGCTTAGACTTACACTAGACAGTAGCAACAGATTCTGTCCTTAGCAAAATCAGATGAGCGTTTCAGATTATGACTGTTTGAAAATTTATCAATTTGCATTTTTAGTAAACTGCTGGGAGTGACGCTAAGGAATGCATTGGTTCTGCTTATTTCCCCAAGCATAAATGGCGCTCTGCAGCAGGATGGCAATTAATAAAAATTCACTTGAAAACTGGATAAGTGCTGATGGGCAAATTCGCTGCATTAAAAAAATTAATGGTTTGAGGACGGCGATCGCTGCCTCCATCCACATGATTCAGTGGAATTTTGCCGCTTGTTAAGCTATCGTTTGGGGATTGTTGGGTCTTCCTTATCTCTAACTTAATGAGGAGTTTTGTAATGAATAGTCCCAAGTATCAAAAACCGAAGCAGATAGGTTGGGGAGCGATCGCGCTTTCTAGCTTTGCGCTGGGCGGTTTTTTGTGGTCTACGGCTACTCCCGCTTCCGCTCAAGCTGCTTACGGTAGCTATGTGGGTGTGGGAGGTACTGTCGGTGTGACTAGCGGTCCTAACGATAGCGGCACCCCTGCCGGCGGTGTCGTTGCCGTTCGATATCGCCTGCTAGAAGTGCCCATTTCACTGCGCACCCAAGTGCTGATTAGCGACACAACGGCGGTTGTGCCAACGGTTTCCTATGACATTCCGCTGAACTGGCAAACCGATGCTTACATTGGTGCTGGTGTTGCCTTTCAAAACGGTAGTGACAACAATGCCTCTCCTGTGGGCAACCAAACTAGCTTTGTCATTCAACCCGGCATTGACTACAGCTTTCCGTCTAGCAACCTTGTGCTGTTTGGAAACGCTATTATCGCTTTCGATGCTTACAAAAATGGCGGTGGTACGGCTGCTGCATTTCAAGGTGGATTGGGCGTAAGGTTCTAGATTACGCCTAACCAGGTCTGTCAATGGGCATACGAGTTAAGAACCATGGGGTTCACAATAGTTTCAACCGGGTCTGGTCTATGGGCATGACACTGACTCTGATGAAAATAAAAACAGATTAGTTGCACAAATCCCCTAAATAGTGATGGAATAGTACAGGCATGATGTGATTGCCGAGCAACTCACAGATGTTCACCCAACTTTGGGGGCGTGGCGGAATGGTAGACGCTGCGGACTTAAAATCCGTTGACTGTATAAGTCGTGAGGGTTCAAGTCCCTCTGCCCCTATTTTGAAATATCGATAAGTTCAGCCTTTCAGAACGAAAGGCTTTTTTCATGAGAAATGCTGAAGCGTAGAGCAGCCCCTAGAACCAGATTATTTTTTGGAAGCTGCGCAGAGTGTGGCTTTCAAAAAATAATCTGAGCTTGACTCATTTGAACTGGAGTTTGGACTAATTTGCTCGATCACGCCGCGAAGCGCTGAGAGCGTTTCGCGGCAAACCCATTTTCCCGTGTCAAATATTCTGAAAACCACGCTCCGCGAGGCTTTCAGAAAATTTGATGCAATTTAGTCCAAAGTCAAGTGATGAGAACTGCTATGAAAACTTGATAAACCGCTTTGAGACAAAAGATTCAGCCTGTATAGTGCTTTGTGAACGCCTGTGCTGCTTGAGAAATTTATGGAAGACACGCTAACCTCTCTTGTCTCTACC
The DNA here is from genome assembly GCA_036703495.1 of Coleofasciculaceae cyanobacterium. Lineage (GTDB taxonomy): Bacteria > Cyanobacteriota > Cyanobacteriia > Elainellales > Elainellaceae > Drouetiella. Next base: position 13,228 of record DATNOY010000827.1, on the reverse strand, counting down.
CTGGAGATTGCTGATGCCGTGAAGCGGCTGGCCCAGGAAATTGACAGAGACTATGCCAATCGATCGCCCGTGATCGTGGTAGTTCTGAAGGGTGCATTTATGTTTGCGGCAGATCTGGTAAGAGCGATGCAAACGCCGATTCAGAACATTGAATTTATCCGCCTATCCAGCTATGGATCAGCAACCGTGAGTGCTGGCGAAGTTTCAGTGATGATGGAATTAAACCGAGAGGCGATCGCCAATCAGGATGTCATTGTCGTTGAGGACATCATTGATACGGGCGCAACTACCGCTCAAGCCCTGCAAGAATTGCAAACCTATCAGCCGGCCTCGCTCAAACTATGTGCCTTATTGGATAAACCCGATCGCCGTAAAGTGGCGGTAGCGATTGACTATTTAGGGTTATCTGTGCCCGATCGCTTTATTGTTGGCTATGGAATGGATTTTGATCAAAAATATCGCCAGCTTTCAGCCATCTATACACTATAAGAACGCTATCAGAAACGGCGTATGGGATGAGATAGATGGCTGATGAGATTCTAGGCGATCGGGTAAACTACTTGCGTAAAAACGACGATCAAGATTTCTCTGATGAACTCAAGCTTTTTTCTAAAGCTTTTTCTGCTTTGATCAGATCTGGGGCCAGCTGCTTGTAATCTTCGGCAGATTGGGTTGCCTTCAGTTGTTCTACGACTTGATCGACCTGCTGTGCTTCTTTGCTACTGGCTCCTGCCTGCAATTCTGGCTTTTTGGCTGCCCACGTTTGTTGGATGGCTTTTGCCGAAGCATTGGCTTCATCTGCATTTTGAGCGATCGCTGCCATTTCCAACTTGCGCGCTTGATACCCTAGCACCATAACATCGGCTAAGGGGGAAGGTTTTACTTGCTTAGTGAGATCAAGCGTTTTAGAGACAAGCTCGTTGGCAGCTTGCATACTGGTTTGCACATTTTTTGCATTCACTGCCTGTTCAAGACTTTGGATGCCTGCATCTAATGAAGTGTTGTCTTGCTTGGCAAAGCTGCTGTCTTGCTTCAAGCGGGTATTGGCCTGTTTGAGTTGGTTGAGTCGCAGATTAGCCTTTTCCCAATTTTCGGCTTTAGCTAAGCCATAAATCTGGGTACTGTGCTGCACAATCTTGACCCAAGGCTCCGTTGCATTTGCAGAGCCACCGCTATCGGTAGCAGAGGTACTAGCCGCGCTGGGCTTTTCAGGTTGAGTTGCAGTTTGGTGAGAGCAAGCCCCTAGCCCCAGAAGGACGATTGCGCTTGCACCCACTACCAAAGTCTTGAGCCGTCTTCGGTGTGACGTTACAGTTTTGGGTATGTTCATGGTTTTGTAGTGAGATAAATAGCGTATTTTGAGCGCCCTTTAGCGTAATACATTCCCATGTCGGCAGCATGACAATTCTATGTTGCCTCTATCACAGTTATTACCTCGGCAATTTAATCGGTTTCACTATCGGTTTCAGTGTCGGTTTCACTGCCGGTTTCCCTGTGGGACGCGCAAAGCGTACCTCGCAATGAAACTCTGAGGGTTTAGGTATGCTCAAATATTGCCGGAGCAATATCTCTATCCCAGGGCAGCAATTTTTCGCCAACAGCAACAAGCCACTCCTGCTGTAAACGCTGAGGAATGGCTTGTTAAAGCTTCAGGATGGCTGAAGGCGGAGTATGTATAGGTTGACATCATCCGCGTTAAGTGAGGTTCATTGACTCGTCCGTTCGGATAGGGCAGCCTTAACTAATCAGTCATCAAGGTAGCTGATCTGCAAAGTCACTCGCATCGAATAAATGTCATGATCTGACCATGACATTTGTCATGTCGCGAAAGTTACATTACCAAAGTTGTACCCCTATAGCCAGTTTTAACGGACTCAAGTTCAGATGATTTTTTGAAAGCCTCGCGAATCGAAGCTTTCAAAAAATCATCTGGCTTTAGCTGAGAGCACACCGCCCTAGCGGTACGGATCGGGTAGTGTTGGGTTCTCTAGCCAAGCAAGAAATGAGTTAGCCACGATCGCCGCTTGAGTGCGATCGCGCAGATTCATCCGCATCAGAATACGGGAAATATGGTTGCGAACCGTTCCCTCCGAAAGAAATAGGGTTTTGGCAATCTCTCGGTTGCTTGCCCCTACGGCAATCATGCGCAAAACTTCTCGTTCTCGGGCCGTCAGGTCTAGAGCACCAGGCGGCAGCTGCGGTTGGGCAGATTGACTTGGGCCAGCCATCATTTTTTCCAGGATGCCTGGTCCAAACTGGGTATAGCCTCGATGGATCGATCGAATGGCGTCTGCCAGGTCTTCAGAGGGCGTGTCTTTGAGTAAGTATCCTTTGGCTCCAAACTGTAAGGCTTCTGCCACATACTTCGCATCATCGAAGGTGGTTAGCACCAAAATTTTAGTGGCTTGAAACTGCTGGCAGATCTTTTGGGTAGCGGTGACACCGTCCATGACAGGCATCCAAATATCCATCAGTACGACATCAGGAGGAGCCGCGATCGCATGCAGCTCTTCTAAGAGGGCGATCGCTTGCTGCCCATTTTCTGCTTCTCCAATGACTGCTAAATCAGGCTTGATTTCCAATAAGGTTCTTAAGCCCCGACGCACAATTTCTTGATCTTCAACGAGTACGATGCGAATCATCTCCCTGCATCCCTGACTAATTCCGAGGCAAAACAACCTGAATCTGGCATCCCCCTCCGGGCTGACTGGTAATTTCTAGCTGGCCTCCTAAATTGATAATTCTTTCTCGCATCCCCTGGATTCCGAACCCGGACGGATGGCTATCGACTTGAAAGCCCTTGCCATTATCTTGCAGCGTTAGAGAGATGGCGGCAGCATCAGACTGAATTCGAAGATTGACGGCTGTAGCGTTGGCATGTTTACAGATGTTGGTCAACCCTTCTTGAATCACCCGATAAATTACAGTGCTCGTGAGGTTGGAGAAAGGGAAGCTGAGCTGAATCTGGCAATTGGGCTGGATGCCTGTGGTGTAGTGAAATTCTTGGATCAGCATGGCGATCGCCCCTTCTAGAAGCTGACCTTGCAGCGGCGTAGTGCGCATATCTGCAACCGATTCGCGCACCGCTTGTAAAGCCTGGGTGCCCAGCTGCTTAGCCTCTTTCAAAAAATCGTAGGCTTTGTCGGGGGCATCATGCCAGAGCGTCAGGGCTGTTTCCATTTGAATGTTGAGGGCAACAAGAGCATGTCCTAAAGAATCGTGAATATCGCGGGCAATCCGATTGCGTTCTTCTAGGGTGGCCAGTCTTTCAATTTGTTGGTTCAGCGATCGCTCTTGCTCAAGCGCTCGGCGCAATTCGGCATCGGCGGCTTGTAACTGATGGTTTCGCTCTTGCAGCTGAAGTTGTAGACGACGCAAGCTAAGCTGATTTTCGACCCGGGCCAGAACTTCTTCTACTTGAAACGGTTTACTGATATAGTCCGCACCACCAATGGCGAAGGCTTTGACTTTATCAAACGCTTCATTCAGGGCGCTCATGAAAATGATGGGGATGTTTTGCGTGCTGGGATAAGCTTTTAACTGCTGGCAAACTTCATACCCATTGATCCCGGGCATGGTAATGTCCAACAGCAGCAGATCAGGGGGCTGCCCCTGGATGCCCATCAATGCAGTGGAACCACTTTTGACGCTGCGCACTTCATAACCTTGAGCGGTGAGCATGGCAGATAGAAGACGCAGGTTGTCAGGGATGTCATCCACAATCAGGATATCTCCCTTGGAAGATGGACTAAGGTTCATACCCGGTTGAGCTTAGAGGACTTAGAGTTTTGGATACAAGCGATCGCATCTAATACCAATGACACCCTGCATCAGTGATAACCTGTCATCAGAGTTTATCGCGTCTAGACTAAGGCGTAGTATGAAATGGTGATCTATGGTGCTTTGTACTTGACATTCAATCCGGTATGAATGCAATACAGATGAGAAATAGCACAAGATAGTAGGAAGCTGCTCAGCACGTTACTTTTTCGTTGGCATACAGCGGCGCTTCACGGAGTGTTCGTTATTTTACAGGTGCAGCGTGATCAAGGTGCGGTTTTAACGCTGATAGCTATGAGATGGATAGAGATGTTCAGCAGATTCCTAAGCCAGAGTGAGCAGTCTCGCAATAGATGGTTTTTGGCGGGCGGGCTGAGTCCGGCTGGCTGTTTGACCTTGATGGTAGGAATGGCACTGTGTCTGCTGTTTTGGTTTAAGTCGCAGGCGATCGATTTTGAGCCGCATAACCGCTATGTTGATCACCTGTACCAACTTCAGCAAGTAGAGGCTGGCATCAACCAACAGGTTGTACTGTTGCACAGTGGGCTGCGAACAGAGGATGGCTCCATTGGCAATGACTCTATCGCCCGGGATGTGGCTGAACTCAAAAGGCTACAAGCTGAATTGCTGTCTATTCCGGCGTTCATTGGCTCTAGGGAGCAGGCAAACCTGCGGCTTTTACTCCAAGACCATATCCAGATGGGGCAGCAAAAAGAGCAGCTGATTCAGCAGTTTCGGCAGCACAATGCTCAACTGAGAGCGGCATTCATCTCTTTCCCAATGTCTGTCAACCAATGGATCGAGAATCCTGACCTCAATCCAACGTTGGCAAAGGAGTTGAATCGGCTGCTGCAAAATATTCTGCTGATTCAATGGACTAGAGCTGAAGACTTAACTCCTCAACTCGATCAGCAAATTCAGCAGCTTGAAGGCTTTGCCGACCGGCCAGATCTGCAGGACGTACTCGCTCAGGCTCGGCTTATTCTTGCTGAACATCGGCAGGTTGATCAGTTCGTCAATCAATTGCTGTCCTCACCCGGGGGCGATCGTAGCGAAGCTTTAACTCAGGCTTATAACCGAGCCTACAGGCAAGCACTCAATAGCGCCAATGCCTATCACAGAGGGCTAGATTTGCTCCTCTTTCTGCTTTTGGTGGGAGCAGCAACGTTGATTATTCTGAAACTGCGGGCGGCGGCGGCAGCTTTGCGCCGGAGCGAAGCGAAGCTTAGAAATATTTTTGAAAACTCACAAGTTGGCATCTTTAGAACCCGCTTAGAGGACGGACTTGTTCTTGATGTCAATCAATATTTCACGTCGCTGATGGGGTATGATTCGCCGACCGAGGTGATTGGTCAGAAGTATTCTGTGGACTTGTATGCCAATCCTGGCGATCGCCAGCGGATGAAGGAAATTGTTCGGCGCACTCACGAATTGCGCAACTTTAAAACGCAATTTCGTCGTCGAGATGGATCGTTCATCTGGGTGCTGTTTTCAGGGCAAGGCAATGTTAACGAAGGCTATCTGGAAGGCGTAATCTCCGATATTACTGAACTACAGAAGGCTGAAGAAGCCCTGCGACTGAGCGAAGCAAAGTTTCGAGCGATTTTTGAAAATGCGGCTTTAGGAATTGCCATCGCTACCGTAGAGGGTGAAAACTTACAGGTCAATCCATCGGTGCTGAAGCTGCTGGGCTATAGCCAGGAAGAGCTTCGCCGGATCAAATTTACGGAATATACCTACCTGGATGATTTAGAGATAGACCTAGAGTGCTATCGGCAACTGCTAGCCGGACAACGGGACTCTTATCGAATTGAAAAGCGCTATATCCGCAAAGATGGGCAGTTAGTTTGGGTAGGCTTAACGGTAGCGGCCTTCCGAGATGCCCAAGGTGAAATCCAGTTCATCATCACCACTACTGAAGATATTAGCGATCGCAAACAGACCGAAGCAGATTTGCAAGCCTCAGAAGCAGAGCTGCGAGGGCTATTTGCTGCCATGGCTGAGGTCATCCTGGTTTATAACCGGGAGGGGCGCTGCCTGAAATTAGTGTCTACCAATCCAGACTTACTGATTAAACCTTCTGAAGAACAGGTCGATCGCACGCTCTACGAATGCTTTCCGCAAGAGCAAGCAAAAATCTATCACGGCTATATTCTGCAGGCTTTGGAGACGCGATGTCCGCTCACGGTTGAATATAGCCTTGTCCTTGCGGGTCGCCTGCTGTGGTTTTCGGCCAGTGTGTCGCCGCTGTCTGCTGAGACAGTGCTATGGGTTGCTCGCGACATCACTGGGTTAAAGCAAGTCGAGGCGGCTCTGCGCCAAAGCCAAGATACCAATCGGGCTTTAATTAGTGCCATTCCGGATTTGCTAATTCGGATGCAGGCTGACGGCACCTATTTAGACATCATTCATGGCGATACCTTTAAGGTCTTTTCGGCGGAGCGTTTGTCGATCGGTACAACCGTTTATGATGTGCTGCCCACCAATCATGCCCAGGAACGAATGCATTATCTGCGGCAAGCGTTGCAAACCGGAGAACTCCAGGTTTATGAGCAGCAAATGGTCATTAACGGTGAACCCAGCGATGAAGAAGTGCGGATTATTAAAATTCGCGAAAATGAAGTGCTGGTTATGGTTCGCAATATTACTGAGCGCAAACGGTTTGAGGCAGAACTGCGATCGCAACAAGCTTTTTTACGTCAGGTTTTGGATGTTGTGCCTAGCTCTATTTTTGTTAAAGATCCAGAAGGACGCTTTTTGGCCGTCAATCAAGCTAGCGCTACCCTTTATGGCACAACAGTGGAAGAAATGTTGGGCAAATGCGATCGCGACTTTAATCCTGATCCAGCTCAAGCCTCAACTTTCCTGGACACCAATCGGGAAGTGATCGCCACCCTTCAGCCTAAAATTATTCAGGCAGAAGCGATTTCTTCTATGCAAGGAGAGTCCCGTTGGTTTCAAACCATCATCAATCCTTTTGTGGATGTGCATGGACAGGTAAAAGGCGTGATTGGCTTAACCACGGATATTACGTTGCTGAAGCAGTCGGAAGCCGAACTCCGCCAGGCCAAGGAAGCGGCTGAAGCTGCCAACCGGGCCAAAAGCACCTTCTTGGCTCACATGAGTCATGAACTGCGGACGCCGCTCAATATTATTTTAGGCTTTACCCAGCTGTTGGTTCAGGATGGGTCGCTGAATCCCCGGCAGCAAGAGTATTTAGAAGCCATCAGCCGTAGCAGCGACCACCTGCTAACGCTAATTAATGATGTTTTGGAAATATCTAAGATTGAAGCAGGTAAAATGACGCTGCATGTCAGTGACTTCAATTTGCATACCTTGCTCGATCGGCTGCGGCAAATGTTTCAGCTTAAGGCTCAATTCAAAGGTCTGGTGCTGACTGTAGAGCGATCGCTTAACCTGCCTTGCTATATCCGCACCGATGAAAGTAAACTGCGCCAGGTCTTGGTCAATCTGTTGGGCAACGCCATTAAATTTACAGACACAGGCAGCGTTGTTTTGCGGGTGAGCCAGGCGACTGAACAGCTAGGCTCTCAAAACCCATCCGCTGATTGCCCATCCTCTAGTTGCCCATCCTCTAATTTGCACACCCTGATATTTGAAGTTGCTGATACGGGATTAGGGATTGCTGCTGAAGAACTCGATCGCCTATTTCAACCGTTTGTGCAAACCAAAACGGGCGAACAATCGCAGCAGGGTACTGGATTAGGGCTGGCGATTAGCCAAAAGTTTGTCCAGCTGATGGGCGGTGAGATTTCAGTTGGCACCGGTTTGGGGCAGGGCACTACGTTCCGCTTTAGCATTCCAGTGGAGGGGCTAGAGCTATTGCAGGTCACTTCTGAACCTCGTCAAGTGATTGGTTTGCAGGCAGGACAGCCAGAATACCGGATTCTTGTGGCAGAAGATCATCTCAAAAATCGCCAGCTTTTGGTGACGTTGCTGTCTTCAGTGGGGTTTGCGGTGCAGGAAGCTGCCAATGGGCAAGCTGCGATCGATCGATGTCAGCACTGGTTGCCTCACCTGATCTGGATGGATCTGCGGATGCCGATCATGGACGGCTTTGAAGCCACTCAGCGCATCAAGTCTGCCAGCGGTCAGCATCCTGCGCCAGTCATCATTGCTCTGACAGGGAGCGCTTTTGAGAAAGACCGTCAGCTTGCTTTGTCCACAGGCTGCGACGATTTTGTCCGCAAGCCGCTGCAGGCTGAAATCATTTTTGACAAAATGGCGGAGTATCTGGGCGTCCAGTATCTCTATGCCCCAAGCCAGTCGGACACTGTTCCGGTTCCCCCCGCGCCGCCCGCGCCAATCGATCGCCAGGCTCAAACCCTTCAGGTGCTAGCAACGATGCCCAGCCTGTGGCTTGAACAGTTACATCAGGCCGCTACTCGGGTCAATGCCAAACAAGTTCTCGATTTAGTGGAGCAAATTCCGCCTGCTCATGCTGCATTGGCTGATGCGTTAAGTCAACTTGTGAATGAATTCTGCTTTGAAGAAATTTTAGAACTGCTCGAATCCTGTAGCAGTCCTCATCCAGATGAGGCGGGGTGAAGGGATTTCAATCTAAATGCGTAGCACTATAATACTCAACACCTCATCCTCCAAAGATGCCAGATATGCCAAGATGGGAGGAGTGTCTACTCTCATCGATTGCTCAATGGCTTCTGATTCCTCATCGCTCGATCGCGCACTCCAACGACTCCGAGATGTTCGCCTCAGGCTGCTGCGGCTCCACAAGGCATTGTTAGAGTCTGAGCGAGTTACCTACGAGCAGTTTTACGGACGGATTTCCTCTAGTGGCGAGTTTTTCCGGTTGGTGATTGACCATGACTGGTTTAGCTGGTTGCGCCCCATTTCGCAATTCATTATTCAAATGGATGATGTGCTGCATTCCAAAGAACCTGTAGCTTTGCAGCAAGTGGATGATTTGTTACAGCAAGCGCAAGCCATGCTCCAGCCTGTTGAGGATGGTACTACGCTAGAGAAACGCTACTATCGGGCTATTCAGCGCGATCCAGGTATTGCCATGATGCATGGGGAAATTGCTAAATTGCTCGCTTCTCAGATTTAGCTGGGGCTAATTTAGCTGGGGCTAAATCAAGTATTGCTGAACTTGCTGAATCCTGCTGCTGAATCCTGCTATCGGTGCCTTGGAACAGCAGATGGTAGGCGATCGGCTCTAGGGAACGCCGCTCAAAATCTTGCTGCAAACCTTGCTGATCTCAGCCCATGGGCAAGGCAGCCTCCTGCGTGGGTGATCCACCTTGCTGACCAAGATTCCCTGGTTAGACTCTATGGTGAGATTCTAAAAAACAAATGGCTCTATTGTCAGAGAACTGAGCGTCTAAACCTAGACTTTAAATCACGGGATCATGCCTGATCTCGCTTTGCAGTTTAGATGGCAGTTTAGGTAGGACTCTATGGCTGATATTGTCGATATTGCAGTGGGCGCAGGCTCTTTCTCTACGCTGGTGACGGCTGTGCAAGCGGCCGGGTTAGTGGAAACCTTAAAGAGTCCGGGCCCCTTTACCGTGTTTGCCCCCAACGATGAGGCATTTGCTAAGCTGCCGCCCGGAACCATCCAAACCCTAGTCCAAAACATTCCTCAACTGACGCGAATTCTCACGTTCCATGTGGTTCCTGGGAAACTGACTCAGGCGGATTTGGCCAAGCTAGGGACTGTCACTTCTATTGAAGGCTCACCGATTCCGATCAATTGCTCAAACGGATTTGAGGTGAAAAATGCAACGGTGGTTGCGGCAGATATTGAAGCAGACAATGGCATGATCCATGTGCTGGATACGGTGATATTGATGGGTTGATATTGATGGGTTGATATTGATGGGTTGATCGGGATCAGACGAGTGCGGGGTGACTAGGCGATCGCTCATTCTCCATCCCCTGCATATGGCTATCTTGATCCTGCAGTCTGATCCAGCTACGGCACTCCCCAATCAGGGGGTAGAAAAGGGTTTAGGGGGCAATTCCCCTAAGCCTTTTTTGGTTTTTCATCCCGGATTGAGGGCTGCTCTAAGCGTTCTGCGCCTGACTGCGAACCCTATCCTGCAGACCTGTTTGGCTGTCCTGCGAACCCTGTCCTGCACAGGATGGAGGACTGCTATAGAATGAGAGCAGAGTATTACAAATCTTTACAATGCAGCAGCTACGGACAGATCTGGAGCTAACCGATCGTCAGGCGATCGCCACCTATCTACAGTCAGAGTTTCCTTTCTTAGAAGAAACGGGGCAGCTCTCGCCTCATGTGGGCGGCCGAGCCGCAGGATTGGCTCGGCTGCACCGTTTTCAGCTGGAAAAGTATGGCAAGCAGCGCAATTTTCTGGATGGCGAAGTCGGTCGGCTGTCGCCTTACATTAGTCGGGGCTGTTTGGAATTAGAAGAGGTGCGCCAGTGGGCATTGCAGCAGTCGCGATCCAGATCTACTGAGGTGTTTGTCTCAGAATTGGCGTGGCGGGCATTTTTCCATCTGGTGTATGCAGAGGAGGGCGATCGCATTTTGCAAGATATGGAAAAGCCCAAAGTGCCGTTGCACCAGCATCAGCGCACGTTGCCAGAAGACATTGCTCTGGGAGAAACGGGGCTGCCTTCTATGGATACCTTCATTCGGATGTTGCGAGAAACCGGCTACCTCCACAACCATGCCCGCATGTACCTTGCCAGCTATGTGGTGCATTTCCGCAAAGTTTCCTGGAGAGCCGGAGCAGACTGGATGTATGGCTTGCTGATTGACGGCGATTTGTCCAGTAATCACCTGTCTTGGCAGTGGGTAGCTTCTGCTTTTTCCAACAAACCTTACATCTTTAATCGAGACAACTTGGAACGATATGCCGGTTCGGTACTGCCTGGCGATCCGCGACAAGGTGATCCGTTCAACTTTTCCTACGAGGAACTGGCGGAACGACTGTTTGCAGGGGCGTATACTCCCGAACCCACCGGGCGATCGCCCGGCAACTATTAATTGTGCTGATTGAATAGCGCTGATTTGACCCATTTCATACATCTTTTGCTATGCCCGCACTCCTCTGGTTCAATGAAGACGGACTCAACCCTGATCATCCTATGGTCAGCGACTATGCTGATGCGCCTAAAGTTTATATCTTTGACCTGAATTATCTGCAGCAGTGGAACATTGCTAAGCATCGGGTGCAGTTTATCTATGAGTCGCTGCTGGAAATTCCTGATATACAAATTTATAAAGGTGAAACGATCGCGATTTTGCAGCAGCTCGTTCAAGCGCTGCAGGTGAACCAAGTGGTGACTACAGAGACGCCGAATCATATCATCAAGGGCTGGCAGCAAGACCTACAACGTACCGTAAAGTTAGTCACCTATCCCGAATTTTTCCCCGTGGAAGATCAGTCTTCTCCTCGGCGGTTTGCCCGCTACTGGCGGAAGCATGAGCGATCGTGGTTAACCCCATAGTCTCTTGACTGTTTCAAGATCCATCCTCTATGATGGTGCTGAATAGTGGTGATTGTAATGAATTTCGTTAAGCAGGTTTCTCTTCATCTCTTGCTGCTGCCGGGTCTAACCCTGCTGCCCTTTGGGCATAACTAATTTTTTACACCCCAACCCAGTTTTTCCATCGAATTTTGCCATAGTTTGCTGAAGGAATCGTTTTCTGAGGATTTGCCGCAGCGGATTTTTCGGCAAAGGTTTCTGAACCCATAGATTTCCTCTCTATGGAGATGGAAGGTTCAGACATTCTGAAGCCCTTTCAAATTACTCATTCTAAATTTTTAGACTCTTCTCTGGAGGTTCTCATGGAACTCAATTTTGCGTTGCTTGCAGTCTCACTGCGACTGCCTGTGGGTTGTCAGGATTTGAACCTGTGGCAGCCTGATAGCCCAATTTTTTCTAGTGCAATTTCTATGGAACAGGCGATCGCCACAGCTTTTAGCCATTCTGGTTCCATTTCTTCTGATTACAACTCTCACGACAACCCTAAACGACATCGGAGCAAACGATCATGTTGAATTATCCTGCAACTAAATACCGTCCGTTTACGCCTATTCATTTGCCCGATCGCACCTGGGCATCCAAAACCATTACCCAAGCGCCCATTTGGTTGAGTACCGATCTGCGAGACGGCAACCAGGCTTTGATTGAACCGATGAATGTAACGCGCAAGCTGCGCTTGTTTCATTTGTTAGTCAACATTGGGTTCAAAGAAATTGAAGTCGCGTTTCCTTCCGCTTCACAAACAGACTTTGATTTCGTTCGACACTTAATTGAACAAGATTTAATTCCTGAAGATGTAACGATTCAAGTGCTGACTCCAGCTCGGGAAGCCTTGATCCGGCGCACGTTTGCGTCTTTGCAAGGGGCAAAGCGGGCGATCGTACATTTGTACAATGCCACATCGTCAGTCTTCCGCCGGACGGTGTTTGGCTTAGACCTAGCCGGAACAATTCAAATGGCGGTTTCTAGCGCTCAGCTTTTCAATCAACTGGCTGCCGAACAGCCCGAAACCGAGTGGCGATTTGAGTATTCTCCGGAAACCTTCACAGCGACAGAACTAGACTTTGCCAAAGAGATCTGCAATGCCGTTTTAGAAGTTTGGCAGCCGACGGCAGAACGTAAGGCAATCATCAATTTGCCGGCCACGGTGGAAGTGGCTACGCCGAATGTCTATGCCGATCAGGTGGAGTGGATGCATCGCCACTTGTCCTTTCGAGATCGGATTGTATTAAGCGTTCACCCGCACAACGATCGCGGTTCTGGCATTGCGGCCGCTGAGTTAGCGCAGATGGCCGGAGCCGATCGCGTTGAGGGCTGTTTGTTTGGCAATGGCGAACGGACTGGCAATGTAGATTTGGTGACATTGGCCCTAAATCTGTATACGCAAGGAATTCATCCGCAGCTTGATTTTTCGGATATCAATGAAGTGGCGCGATCGGTGGAATATTGCAATCAATTGCCGATTCATCCACGCCATCCGTATGTGGGAGATTTAGTGTTCACGGCCTTTTCGGGTTCGCATCAGGATGCCATTAAAAAAGGCTTTGCCGTGCAGCAGCCTGACGCCGTTTGGCAAGTCCCTTACCTGCCCATTGATCCAGCTGATTTGGGGCGCAGCTATGAATCTGTTGTGCGGGTCAATAGCCAGTCTGGAAAAGGCGGCATTGCCTTTTTGCTAGAGCGAGACTATGACTTGACTTTGCCGCGTCGCTTGCAGATTGAATTCAGCCAGGTGGTGCAGCAGACAATGGATGCGAGCGGCAAGGAAATGCCAGCTGAGGCACTTTGGGAGTTGTTCAACCGGGAGTATTTGCAAATCCATACTCCGTTCAAATATAGGTCTCATCATTTGTCTGAAACAGGTGAAACCAATGAGACACAAGTTATCTCTGCGAAGGTAGAAGTGAATCAACAGGTGATGGAATTAGCAGGTCAGGGGAATGGCGCGATC
>DATNOY010000826.1:0-7214 GCA_036703495.1 Coleofasciculaceae cyanobacterium | reverse complement strand
CGCTCGCTCGGGGGTGTCTCTTGCACGCTGCGTAACTTTTGCAGCATCACCTTATCTGAAACACCACCTTATACAGGTTGGGGATACAGGTTGGCAGATGTTCTACCAACCCCAACTGCCAGCGATTCCCTTAAAAGGGCCGATAATTTCATGCGTGATCCAGCCTCCGTAGAAGTCACCCGGCTGGGCCGTTACCTGCTCTCCATCCACGTAGCAGGCATCCATCCGGCTGGGATAAAAGGCAACATAATCTTTGATGGCGGCAAAGTCAGGGGTAGGATCGGCGTAAAACCAGGCAGCATTCTCAGCTACCCGATCGCCTACCTTAATGGTGTAATAACCCGCCTGTCCCTTCCACTCACAAAAGCTACTGCGGGCTGTGCGGATCAAAGCCTCCTGCTGGATATCCTCTAGAGGAATGTAGTACACAGGTGGATGACTGGTTTCCAGCACCCGCTTAGCTCTGTGCGTGTTGGCAATCTCTACCGTATTGAAAAAGATCTGAATCTGCTTGCTAGAGTCTTCTAAACGGGGCGGGCGAGGGTAGTCCCAGACGGATTCTTGTCCCGGTTGCGGTGGAATGCGATCGAGGCTCATAAGCAGAGGGGTATCAGGTTGATAGATAGGATCGGGTTGGTATCTAGTTTTATTTGCGACGATCGCGGATCAACGAGGGAGGTGTTTGTGGTGTTTCGACGGGCGGTTTGGCCTCTTGATTAATTAAATCTCGTGTCCGGCGAGACAGGAGGCGAATGATGTTGACGGCAATGCCCGGAGTCTCCTCAATGGCTTCGTAGAGCTGCTGCTGAGTCAGCATCAGGCATTTGCAGGGTTCCAAGGTCGTGATAGAAGCCGATCGCGGTTCAGCGTCAAAAACTGCCATTTCACCAAAGCAGGTGCCATCCTTTAGAATCGCTAGTTCCCGCTCACCAATGTGAACCCGGACTTTTCCGGATACCAAAATATAAAGCGATCGTCCGACTTCTCCCTGGGTAAAGATAGTATGTTTGGCGGGAAACGATAGCTCTTCCATAATGGAGGCTAACCGCATGAGGAAGTCATAGCGTAGCTCTTGAAAAATAGGGACTTTGCGGACAAACAGCAGGCGATCGATACTACTAGGCATACAAGGCTCAGATCAAAGACGAAGCGCAACGCATAAACAAAAGCCGTTCTACAACCTTTGAGAGGATGTTGGATGAGAGGATGTTGAAAAAGTATGAGGTTGAAAAAGGGTCAGGTGTGCAGGGCGCTGAACTGAAAGAACCAGAAGTAAATGAATCCAGATTGCCTACTCAAACAGCGCCTATTTTTAATCCTCATACCGAGGTCGATTGCTTTGATGAGCCGCTCAGTCCCAATTCTGACATTATTTCGTGAACTTGGGCAGCTACCAACCGATCCGGATCGTCCTTTAGCGTCGGCAGCAGGTCTTGTAGCGTGGTTGGAGAAACCACTTGCAGGTAGGCAAGTACCGCTTCCCGCACAAACCCGGTAGGATCGCGCAAGCAGGCCAAAATTTGTTCTGGAGTAAGTCCCCATCGCAATCGTCGGGCTAAATGAAAGCAGCAGGCCAAAGCCCAATCCGACAAGAAATGGCGAAAATCTACTAAGTAGCGCAAGCGTTGGCTGGGTCGCATGGGCTGGTAAGCCAGGAATTCTGCCAGGCTTTTCAGCTTTTCGGCATCGCCTTGGCGATCGAGAATATTCAACACCGCCTGCTTATTGGGGATCCCCAGCGTATTGTCTAAGATTTCTAGTCCCCGCGCCACGTTTTCACGCGAGTCTGATCGGATATTAAAAGCAGCAGCCTGAATGGTGTTGGCGTCATATAAGCAGCGCATTAGCAAAAATAAGCGTTCGATCGCGTCTGTCTCTGAGTCGCGCAAGGCTCGCCGTAAGAGATCTGCTTCGTCCCCCTTGACCAGTTCTGGGTCTAAGTCCAGCAGACTAGCATAAACATGTGCCAGAAATTGGAGTTCCTGGTTGATCAGGGTTTCAATGCCGCTCCGTCCTAGATTGTCGGAAACTGCCTCAACTCCAATATCTTGAGGCAGTTTTAGTAGCGTTCGCAGCAGAATGTAGCGATCCCAGCCCCAGGCTGTCATCAGGCGGGAGACCAGAATCTCTAGCGCATCCGGCGTACCAATTTGCCCGATCGTAATCCAGGCATGGCTGCGAACAACTTCTGGCTGATAAACATCCTCGGCTAAATTCAGCAAAAGCGGAATGGCTTCATTTTCCAGACGCACGAGCGCATGTTTGGCGGCCTCACGGGTAGATTTGTAGTGCAATCCCCGCAGCACAGCCGGATAGAAATCTTCTGAATGGGTAGCGGCGATCGCCTCTAACATGGCGCACCGAACTCGCAGCGATTCATCCTGGAGCAAGGGCTTGATGTAGAGCCGCAGCGACTGCATATAATCTGCTTCACCCAGGGCACGGCAACCCATCACCCTCTCTCGCTCCTGCTTATGGGTCAGCATGCGGCGCAAGGTTTCAGTGGCTTCGGCTTTCTGCTGCGGATCGCCTCGGCGTAGCATCAGGGAAGCTGCAGTGCCTCGCACAACTGGATCAGTTGTGGGCTGCAGGTAGACCCGCAGTTGATGGATATCAGAATGGGGATCAGTGAGCCAGATGTAGCGCAGTGCCAATGCCAAAACTTCTGGGACAAGAGGCTGCTGGGTAAGCGATCGCACCTGATCTAGATAGGCAGGATTAGGATACTTCAGCATCGCCTCTAGTCCTTGATGCTGCCGAGCTGGAGAAAGTTTGGCGAGTAAAGGAGCCAGCACCTCGGCAGCATTTTTGGGATCCGTTTGGGTCAGCAGCTCAATGCAGGATTTCTTTTCTTCTTCAAACCCCCGCCGATTTAATACCTCTATGATGTTGCGTCGAAAGGCTGGCAAATCTACATCAGACAAATTGCTGAGTTGTCCCCGCTCGGCACTCAGCACTAGTACCTCGGTGTACTTCAACCGCAGCTTGAGAATGGCAAACAGCCAGAACAATGCAAGCAGAATGGTATAGACCAAAAATGTCAGACTTTGGAGATTCTCAAAGCTCTCCTGTGGCGACTTAGACAGGTGTTGCAGTAGCCAAATCGTGGACAGCATGCCAAAGCCAGTCAATCCGGTGGATAGCGGCTCAGCAATACCTCTGACAACAGATTGAATACGGCTACGGCTGTTGTCGGGAATGGGTTGGAATAACACTGGACCTGTGCTAGCTACCAGTGTGTATCGTAGAAGCTCATCCACAAATTTCAGAATGATAATGCCGGCAAACAGGTTGATCAGCCCACTCAGCGTTAGCAAACTTAGCAGAACAATCAGAGCGGGGGGTAAGCCAGTGATGACAAATACCCCTAGCCAGACGATGAACCGTCCTGAGAGAAACCATTGAACGGACAGCTCAAATAATCCTAGAATGGCGCTAAATAAAGCCAAAAAATCTGCGATTTGCTCAACGCTGACATCTGGACGCTGCTGTAGCTGACTCAAGTACTGAAAATCCAGCAGTAGCGCCAGCACTTGCAGCATGACGAAGAAAGCCAACACCAGCCTGACATATTGCCGTAATGGCCCTTGCAAACGGCGGGCCGTGAAATTAGAAGGCTTATCCTGAGAGCGACGGCGAGAAGAATCCGGGAAGAATTGGCGATACTCTTGGGTCAGATAATATAAAATGGCTGCTCCTAAAAACAGCATTAGGCACGCCAGCAAAATCACGTTGGGTAAACCTAGCAGTTCGCGCAGCACAGGCAAAGATAAGCCACTCACCACATCTGCTGCCAACACCCCACTGCTGATCAAAGGATAGGTGCGTTTGATCTCGCGGATAGTGAACAGCTGGTTGGCTGTGATGGAGGTATTCAGTTCGTTGACGACATAAATGGCTTCTAGCCATAGCCGCATCAAGAAAATGGTATAGCCCCCTAACAGGGCCGGACTTAGCCCTAGTCGAAATAGCAAGAGGGGCGCTGCAATCAGGATCGCTGTGAATACCAGGACACGGTGCAGGGGCAGCACTCGCTGCATCCAGGAATAGATGAAACCTAGTCCGGTGCCAATCCCAGCACTGGCAATGTAAATCCAAGGCAGAGTCTCTGCACCATACTCGCCTAAAAATAGGGCTGCTATGCTGACTTCTAGCCAGAGGATGCCGACTGAGGTCAGCGTGTAGAAGGCAAACATCAAAAAAGTACGTTCGCCTTCTTCGGGACGAAGATTAAGCCAACGCATCCACCCCTGACCGTTCATCCGTCGAAGATTGCGGTCTCGGATGGTAGTAACAGATATTTCTCCCGATTGTCTCATGCAGCCCTATTGACCTGATGGAAACGCTTAGCGATATTGATGATCGCCTATCATCTAAGCACGCTCTGAGGATTTCGGAGCTATTTATTCGCCAGATTAGATAACTAAATTTTGGCAAGCAAATTTCGGCAGCTTAACCTGAGTATTTTGGTGCATTACTTTCAGGATGCCCTGATGGGTGCTCACAATTACCGAGTTAAGGTCACGAATTAATTAAAATCGAACTTCTAATTTTTGAAAGCGCGGTATTGCTATGCTTTCAAAAATTAAGTTTTGGGTTTTATTAAATTCACGTTCTTAAAATTGACCCTGTTAAATCCTGAGGAGCCTGGCTTAATGTAGCTCATCTCAATTGCGTGCCGTGCAGGATGGGGTGTAGGAGGGTTGCCCTGCTGGAGACGATATAAGCGATTTTTAGAAAACAGAATTCTTGTCAGGTCAGGATTGGACATTCGCTGATCGGCGTGATCCTAAGGGATTTTCTGCAAACAAAAGAGGGGGCGTTTCATAAAACGCCCCCAACCCTAGAATATGGAGATGCTACTTCTTAGGTGACAGCATCATCATCATGTTACGCCCCTCGCGCTTGGGTGCTTGCTGCACCTCAGCCACTTCTTGCAGATCGGTGGCCATGCGGCTTAAAAGTTCTTCAGCCAGATCGCTATGCTGAATTTCGCGACCCCGGAACATAATCGTTGCTTTGACCTTGTCTCCGGATTTTAGGAAGCGCTCAGCTTGGCTTACCCGGACCTGATAGTCATGGGGTTCAATTTTGTATCGCATCTTCACTTCTTTAACATCGGAAGTGTGCTGCTTCTTACGAGCTTCCCGTGCCTTTTTCTCTTGTTCAAACTTGAACTTGCCGTAGTCCATAATCCGGCAAACTGGCGGGTCTGCCTTATCGCTGACCAATACTAAATCCAATTCTTTTTCTTCTGCCATCCGCAGGGCTTCCCGCGGCGTCAAAATTCCCAATTGGCTACCGTCTGTATCGATTACCCGAATTTTGGGAAATCGAATGCGTTCATTAATGGCGGGTAAGTCGCGGTTTGGTTTGCTCAGAGTCATGGGCGAGTTGTTGTTCAAGTTTCCTTTGTTGAGATAGGGTTTGCGATTTACAGCAAATTTCGATTACTGTTTGCGATTTCTAGAATTGCTGTTAGTGCTCAAGAGCTGCGGCTTCGGAAGGCTGGAGAAATCCAGCAAAGAAGCAACGGATTTATTTCAAAATTTGGATTTGAGAATAAATGAGTTCGGGCCAAGGCTCGATCTCCTGATCAAGCTAATTCCATGTTAAGTCCCACACTCGAAAGTGGAACTATAGATTTGTTACATGCTGATATTCTAGCCGCCCTGATTTGGGTTGCGGCTGTAGCAAAGTTGAAGATTCTCAAAGTTTGAAGACAATCGATCGCCGGTTAGAAGATAAATCAGCAGAAAAATCAAGGGTTACAGGATGCACTGGATAGGAAAACTGAGAAATTTGCTGGATGTCGTCCTGCAGGACGAATGCCCGCTATGTCAACGTCCTGTTGCCCAAGCGCTATGCAATGACTGTAAACGGCAGTTGCATCGCTGCCAGCTCAATCATCCTAGCGAATTTTGGCAACCTCCGCTACCTGTTTTGGCATGGGGCGACTATGGAGGCGCGTTGAAGCGATCGCTAGCGGCTCTCAAATACCAAAACCAACCTCAGTTAGGGCATCTCTTAGGAGATGAGTTAGCCCAGACGTGGTTGGCTGCCTCCCCGACCTTGGGTTCAGCAGCCTCTGCTTCAAGGGTTCGACTGAATCCCATTGTGGTGCCGATCCCGCTCCATGCCAGCAAACAAAAGCAGCGAGGGTACAACCAGGCTGAATTAATTGCTAACGCCTTTTGCCACCGTACCGGACTGCGGCTACAGGCTAACGGACTGGCTCGGACTCGCGCCACTGAAGCCCAATTTGGCTTATCTCCAGCAGCGCGATCGCAAAACTTAGCCGATGCCTTTCAGCTGGGAAAAGATTTTCTAAAGCAGCGCCCACATCAACCCGTACTGCTCTTAGATGATATCTACACCACTGGTACTACCGTTCGCTCGGCAGCCCAGACCCTTCGACGGCATCAGATTGCCGTAATTGGGGTAGCAGCCGTCGCCAAGGCAGGAGAATAAAAGCGCAAGGATTATAAAATCGCAAGATTAGCGCCGTCTACTGCCACTGCGCGATCGGGAACTGCCAAAGCTACGATTTGACCTGGGCCGAACCTGCGTAGGTGAATTAGAGCGACGCAGATCCGTAGAGCCATAACCTGATCCAGTAGGACGAGTTGGGGAACTGCGAGAGCCAGTGCGGCTTACAGAAGGACGAGAGGGCGATCGCAGCTGACCAGTCGTTCTGAGCTGCTGGTTGCGTACCGCTACAGGGGGTGCACTGTAGCGGCTCTGGTAGTTGCTAGCAGCCTGGCTGTAGGTTTGACCATACCCCCCATATCCTGTTAGCGCTACACCAGGTTGGTAGACAGGCGGAAAATAGTATTGCGGGCGAAACAGCAAGCTTCCCAACGCTTGACCTGCTAAAGCTCCAGCAAAAGGCGTCCAGAAACTAGGCTCTTGCCGAACGACGACAACTTCTGACTGACCCGTCTGCGGGTTCGTTTGAGTTTCGGTGACATTATGAACATATTCGATGCGGAAGTCTTCTGTTAAATGCAGGGAAGGCTGCTGGTTTGTCACCCGCAACTGGCTCTTTTGACCTGCTTTGATCTCCTCATCTGTAAGCCGGGCCATTTGCAGATTAGTGGTGCTAAAGGTTGGGGGTTGTCCAGACGGTGTATTCAGCAGCATCAGCGTATACTCCCCGTTAATATCGTTATAAGTTGCTTGCTGCACGGGGTAGACGCCATCAGGGATAGGTT
>DATNOY010000825.1:0-2523 GCA_036703495.1 Coleofasciculaceae cyanobacterium | reverse complement strand
ACCCGAGGCGGCGGAGACGGAGAAGCAGGTGCGGCAGGTGCAACAGTCTCAGGCTGAGCAGGCTGGGTGGGTTGCTCAACTTGTGCTTGCCCTGTTTGCCCCTGCCCTATTTGTTCCTGCCCTGCTTGCCCCTGCCCTATTTGCCCTTGTCCCATTTGCCCAGGCCCATAGAGCGAAGACAGCGCTGGATCTAGCCCACTGGCAGCAGCTTGCCAGCCCTGAGCCGCAGGCGGAACCCCCGTCGTCGCGTTTGAGGTCAATGGCGTAGTCGGGCTGGGCGACACATTGGGAGGCGACACATTGGGAGACTGAGCTAGCGAATTGGTCGCATCCACCACCTTGCTAGAGCCAAACAGCAGCGCCGCTCCTGCCAGCACGGCCCAGCTAAGAGGTCGAATAATTCCTTTGAGGGTTGTTCCTACTAGCGCCACTACGACGCTAGCTCCCAGAAATCCAAGAAGCGGATCCATGCGCTACCTCCGTCAGGCTAATGTGTCTATTTTAGGGTTTTACAGTAGAAAGCAGGAGACTACCCCTCAAGTTTGACAAACTCAGCAAGGGTTTTGCGTGAGAGAATGGGAAGAAAGCGATCGCCAAGCGGGTTCTCCACTGCTTTTAACCTGAGTTGGGCCAAATTTTTCGCCTGAGACTTCCCTGAGACTTCGATATCGTCGTCGCTATAGTAATTTTTAAATCTAATTTCTTAGCTCATTTCTCCCCCGTTTCCCTATGACCTCATCCTCAACCGCCACCCCAAAAACCCTATGGATCTATGACACCACGCTGCGAGATGGTGCGCAGCGCGAAGGGTTGTCGCTATCCACAGATGACAAGCTGCGAATTGCTCGCCAGCTTGATCGATTGGGAGTGCCGTTTATTGAGGGGGGATGGCCCGGAGCGAATCCCAAAGATGTGCAATTTTTCTGGCAACTCAAAGAAGAGCCGCTGACCCAAGCCGAAATTGTGGCCTTTTGCTCTACCCGCCGCCCTGGCAAAAAAGCTGCTGAAGACCCGATGCTGCAGCCGATTTTGGCAGCGGGTACCCGCTGGATTACCTTATTTGGCAAGTCCTGGGATCTGCATGTCACCGAAGGACTCCAGACCACGCTGGAGGAAAATTTAGCCATGATCCAGGACACGATCGAATATTTTCGTAGCCAAGATCGGCGGGTGATTTACGATGCAGAACACTGGTTTGATGGCTACAAGCAAAACCGCGACTATGCCTTAAAAACCTTGGCGGCGGCGATCGCGGGTGGAGCCGAGTGGCTGGTACTCTGCGACACCAACGGTGGCACATTGCCCCACGAAATTGCAGCGATTGTCCGAGACGTATCCGACTTTGTGGGACTCACCCACCTCAACTCAGAACTCCCTGCCCCTGCATCCTCTGCCACCCTGCCGATTCCTCATTCCCCATTCCCTACCCCTCAAATCGGCATCCACACCCACAACGATTCTGGAACTGCCGTAGCTAATGCGATCGCTGCCGTCATGGAAGGGGCGCGGATGATCCAGGGTACGATCAACGGCTATGGGGAACGGTGCGGCAATGCTAACCTCTGTTCCCTGCTGCCCAACCTGCAGCTCAAAATGGGTTATCAGTGCGTCCATGCCGATCAGCTGGCTCACCTGAGTGAATCCAGCCGCCTAATTAGCGAAGTTGTTAATCTGGCTCCTGACGATCACGCCCCGTTTGTCGGCTTGTCGGCTTTTGCCCACAAGGGGGGGATCCATGTCAGCGCTGTGGAACGCAATCCGCTCACCTACGAGCATATCCCGCCGCAGCTAGTAGGCAACGCTCGCCGCATTGTCATTTCTGATCAGGCAGGCTTAAGCAATGTCCTGGCTAAAGCCCGCAGTTTCGGCATTGATTTAGATAAGCAAGACCCGGCCTGCCGCCAAATTTTGCAGCACCTCAAGTCCTTAGAGAATCAGGGCTATCAGTTTGAGGCTGCTGAAGCCAGCTTTGAGCTATTAATGCGAGAGGCGTTAGGGCAACGGCAGCAGTTCTTTACTATCAAAGACTTCCATGTCCGCTGTGACATGATTGGCGCATCCCAGTCCGATCAGACTGATAAAAGCCAGTCTTTGGCAACGGTGAAAGTCAGGGTTAACGGTCAAGATATTTTGGAAGCCGCTGAAGGAAACGGCCCCGTTGCTGCTCTGGATGCAGCCTTGCGTAAAGCACTGACCAACTTCTATCCGGAGATTGCTACATTCCATCTCACCGACTACAAAGTCCGCATCTTGGATGGGGGAGCTGGCGCTTCGGCAAAAACTCGCGTGCTGGTAGAAAGCAGCAATGGGCATCAGCGCTGGACCACGGTAGGCGTATCCGGCAACATCATTGAGGCTTCGTATCAGGCCAGCGTAGAAGGGTTGGAGTATGGGCTGATGCTGCAAAGTCAAGCCAAAGCAGCTTTAGCCTCTTCCAGCTGATCGATCCCTTGGCTTAATTCAAGAGGCGATCGCTCAGGATCAAATTCTCCTGTTTGAAGAAAATGGGTCAGCCAACCGCTG
>DATNOY010000824.1:0-5890 GCA_036703495.1 Coleofasciculaceae cyanobacterium | reverse complement strand
AGCGGCTAGTAGGGTATAGCGTTTCCTGGTGGAAAAGAATTTACTAATGCTGAATCCTGAAACGACTTTCCTCACTGAGTTTACCGATCGCCTCAAATCTGAGGCAGCAAGCAAGAATATTGAGTTAAGCGAAGACTTGCTCACCCATTACCAAATGGCTGCGCTTTCTACGGCAGTAGAGAAGGGTATTCCCAATTCAGCAACCATTACCGAATTCGCTAGGCAAGCTATTCAACGTTTAGAGTCTACCGGCAATGT
This sequence comes from Coleofasciculaceae cyanobacterium, assembly GCA_036703495.1. Taxonomy (GTDB): domain Bacteria; phylum Cyanobacteriota; class Cyanobacteriia; order Elainellales; family Elainellaceae; genus Drouetiella. The sequence goes on along the minus strand of DATNOY010000824.1, from coordinate 5,632 downwards.
CTGACCCTATTCTTTCCGCTCAAGTCCTGGATACTGGAATACGCGATCGCCTCAATCAGCTTCAGCGCAAGACCGGCAACCTAGAAATTCCCATGCGAAATATTGGGCAGGCTTTGCTGCTGAGTACGGATACTAGATGGCAGCAGGAGATAGATCCTCAAGGGAAGTCATGGAAACCTAACTCACCCTATACGATCGCTCAGAAACGAGCGCAAGGACGAATCAATAAAATCCTTCAGAATACTGGACGATTGCGTGACAGCATCACTGCTCAAGCAAGTCGCGATCGGGTGGTGATTGGTACGAATGTGGCATATGCCGATAAGAATCAAAAAGAGCGACAGTTTCTTGGCTTATCAAAGGATGACGAGCAGGAGATTATAGCCATTCTTGATGAATTTTTGGCGGAGGAGTAAGCAAACTGCTGCTTGGCTCAAGGTCTTGAGCGATCGACTGCAACAGATTGCTGAAATTGCGTAGCTGCATTGGGTTAAGTCTCGATGCAGCTTTATAGTTTATTGACTCGATCGCATTCATCTGACAGCAATGAGGACACGGAATACCTCTAGCGCCAGCAGGATAGATATTGGCGATCGTCCATTCCCTGTTGCAATGATCGCACTTGTACTGAAATTCAATATTTACTGATACCTGCATTTTTACTTCTCAAGTTGAGAGCTGAAAAAAGAAAACCTCCATTTCTGGAGGTGTTGGTAGTGGTTAGCTGACCAAGGTTAACTTACTTTTGTAAAGTCAGACTGCACCTTGGCACGATATTCATAGCTTCCATCGTGCCAAGGTGCAAAGACATCTGGGGGCACTTCCAATATCAGAGCGATCGCCAGCAATTCAAAGCCGCTCATACTGCGAAGTCCTGTCTCAATCTTTGAAATAATAGCCTGACCATCCGACGGCAGTCCGATCGCCCCTAACGCCAATAGAACTTCACTTAAAGCATCGGATAGTTGAGATTGCGTCATATCTCGATCTTCTCGGATCTTCGATAATCTATTCCCAGCTAATCTGTTGGGATTGATTCTCTGATGTCTTTCATCTTCCGGGAATAGCGATCGATAAAGCTTCCCCCTGAGATATGCCATAAATTGCGCCTCAACCAGTGTTTTGCCGACTTTCCATAGATTAATGATAAGTCACCAAAATGCGACTTTCGCATATTTAGATTGGCTCAATATAGCGCAATGACAGCATTTCCGTATTGCGCTAAAAACTAACGGAAATTGGCAGTTCGCTACGACCTTGGAGAGCTTCGATCGCCCCACACGACGCATGATGGCATGTTGCTGTGTGAGGCGACTTTTGCGCGTGATGGCGTCCTAGAGTATCGCCTTCCCGGTGGTGGGGTGAGGCGTGAATTGCGCCGTCCCGAAGAAAACAAAAAAGCACTGACTTCGTTCGGGATTGCTCCGGTAACGATCGAGCATCCACCTGTTCTGCTCACTGAAGATAACTCTGAAGCGTATCGCAAAGGGATATCTCTTCAGGATGTCGAATACGGCAAAGGCGGCTATGTCAAAGGCGTAGTTGCGCTGATGGATTCAATGGCGATCGACTATGCCACCAAAGAAGGTGGTGCGGAGATATCTGCTGGATACACCTGCAATATCAAGCCTACTCCTGGTGTCTGGAAAGGTCAGCACTATGACTGCGAACAGGTCGATTTAGTCGTTAATCACTTGGCTTTGACCAAGCGAGGCAGAGCAGGCCCAGAGGTGCGATTGCATCTGGACAGCGCTGACGAAGATTTTGCCTATCAAACCTCTACCCCTAAACCCCGCATGGCAACCCTAAGAATTGACTCAGTTGAATACACCGATGTGCCGGAACTTCTAGCATCCATTGTTGGGCAAAAGCTGTCCAAGTTTGATGCTTTAGAAGCGCAAGTAGGGCAATCCGTTTCTGTAATCGAAGAACTGGAAGAGCAAGTTGAATCGTTGACCGATGAACGCGATCGCGAACGTGGACGAGCCGATGCTCAGGAGATTTGTTTGTCCAATGCTGAACTAATCCTTTCGGATATGGGCTACCGGCGTGATGCGACTGGCGATTACATCCGCACTGACAAGGGCAAGAAAATGCCTCCTTGGATGAACGACAAAGAAGAAGACGGTGAAGATGGCGCTGATGATGAGTCGGCAGAGGGCGAAGAAGAGATGACGCCCGCTCAGAAGAAAAAGATGAAGAGCAAAAAGATGGACGCTGCTGAGGTTCGTGTTGATGCCAAGTCTTTGATGCTGGCTTGGAAAGAAGCTGATGCGCTTACCGGCAAGCCGTTGTCTGACCAGCATTTTGATTCCGCTGAAACTCCTTCTGATGTTCGCCGTTTAGTTGTCGCCAATCTGCAACCCAAGCTTGCAGAAAAGCTGGACAGCATGAGTGACGCAACGATCGATGGCATTTACGAGTTCATCAAATCTCAAGAGCCTACTCGTAACGATGCTCGTGGTAGCTACTCCGGCGAGTTATCCAGCGTTGTTTCAGCAGCGCGATCGGCAGCAGGCAGTAATCAGTTACAGCAAGCAGTTGAAGCGCGATCGGCTACTACCGCAACTGCTTACATGCAGCCCATGTCGCTATCTCGCTAATTGCAGCAGGTCAGCAATCACTATTCCACTTGAATTAAGGAATCGCATCAATGGTTTTTTCTGGCGAAATCGGGCAACAAGTTTACAACCAGGAGTTAGCGATCGCTATTCCTGGGCAAATCATTGGCATGGGGCCGTACATGGCGAACCCTTTTGTCAATACCGCTGGCGCAACGCTCGCAACCTACACTATCACCCCTCCGGCTACGGTTGACGCTTCGACAGCTTACAGCCTCAGTTTCGACGGTATTGTTGTTAGCTTTACCAGCGGCGGTTCTACCACCACTGCACAGCTAGGGCAGGGACTCTTAAACGCAATTCGCGCTAATCCTCTTGTAAACCGCAAAGCAGATTTCACGCTGAACGCTGGCACTGGCGTAATCACCGCGATCGCTCGGTTCTACAACACAGCGATCGCTATCACATCTCCTAGTAATGCGACGACCACGAATGACTTGACGATCGCTAACACAGTGGCGATCGGGACTACCTCTGTAGTTCCCTACGGTCGATTCGTTGGGCGCACCACTGAAGTTCCTGATCCTATCTCTGGACTGAGTGAAGCCAAGCTGATTAACTCCACCTCTGGCTTCACGGTGCTGGGCGTAACGATGAAAGCGTTCGCCGAAAAGATTGGTCGCGGCCCAACTGCGGTGGTTGGCTATGCACCGCAAACAACGATGAACGTCTTGCAGGACACCGTTGGGATTAAAGGCATCTGGGTGGAATGCGTTGAGACAAGCATCGTAGAAACCGATTCTGTCTACATCGCAGTCGGTGCCGGCAATGAAGGCAAAGCTTCAAAAACTAGCAGCGGCAATATCGATTTGACTGCCCGCGCTCGGTTTATTACCGGCACTCAGATCGACCCGACCGGCAAAACGATCGTTGGTGTTTCTCTAAGACCTTTCTAAGCGCGATCGCTCCTGTCCACTTCTCAAGTTAAGAACTCGTCGCAAATCCTCTAAACCCATCCCGCTATGTCATTAGCTACCGCAGAAATCCGTCTTGATGATGCCACAGTTGGCGCATTCACTAAAGAGCTTGAGTACATCGAAGCTCGTGTGATTGAGAAGAAATACCCTCAATACAAGGCAGCTGAAGGGCTGCTATTTCAGATTGAGGAAGTTGCAATGCCTTGGGTTGAAAGCACCACATTCCGCATGATGGATGCGGTTGGTGGTGACTTTGAACTTTCTGACGACCAAACGACTAACCTATCGTTTGTCGATGTCTTGAGCGAAGAGTTTTCGCAGCGGACATTCACCTTCCGCAAGGGCTACTACTTCACCGAGAAAGAAGTTGCCCGCACGCTGCATCTAGGGATGCCGATCGAAGAGCAGAAAATCTCTGTTGTTCGTCGCTCCTACATGCAAACGCTCAACAAGCTGTTGCTGTTTGGACACCGTAAGACGGGTCAACCTGGATTTATCAATAATCCTGCTTGGCTGCGTTCCTACGCTCCCTATCCGCTCAACTCTAGCTCTACTGTTGCGCAACAGCTAGCTACTTTGAATGCTGGGCCGAACGGCATTACTGCTGCCACTCGCAGCACCGAAGAGGCTGATACGCTGCTGCTTCCTCGTACCACCTACGATTACCTGCTGAGTCAGTCTCGGTTGGATAACACGTTAGAGCGAACCACGCTGCGCTTCTTCCTGGAAAACAACCCTTCGATTCGCAACATTGACTGGTTGAACGAGTTGAGCGGTGCTGGTCCGAACGGTGAAGATGTCGCTATCTTCTACTCTCGCAATCCAGATACCTTCAAAGCGCGTATCACCGATCCTTTCCGCTATCGTGCCCCGATCGTTGAGCCTTTCCGGGTTGTGCGCCCAGTAGCATTCGACTACAACGGCATCATCCCCTACATCCCGTATTCTGTTCACGTAATGATCGGAGTTTAATCAAGAATGGCACTTGCAATCGTCTTTCGCTCCAAGCTGTTTGGTCAACGTGGTTCCTACTTGTTCTACTATGCGATTAATCGCGGTACTGGTAAAAACAAGAGTGACCAGGTAGAACTGGGACTCCAAGAACTAGCCAATGGCGTTAACTTCATTGAGCCTGACCTTTGGAATCAGATTGTCGGGCATGGCAAAAACGGTACAGTCATCGCTGACATGAAAGCACGTGGCGCTTTGTCTGAGTATATTCCCGACGCCCTAGAGCCGATCGGGTCTACTTCGGACTTCGAAAGCCTTCAGGTAGTCTCCGAGATTCTGCGCAACACCAATGACGCAGAGTGGATTTCTAGATCGATATCCCGCGATACTCGCAAAGAAGTGTTCAGAATGGGTAGCGATCGCATCAAGGAAATCAAAGAGGATGCGGTTGAGCGTCGCCAAGGTTCGCTAACGATGGAAATGGCATAGTCTGCCGAAGCCTCCAAGCTGTACACTTCTCAAGTTGAGAACCAAACCATGCTGATTGAACATCCCGACCTGCCTTACACAATCGAGCCAGACCCGACAGCAGCAGAACGGTTTATCAGGCGGTACCCTAGCGGTGCGATCGCCGCTGCTGAGCCGATGGAATATATGCTCGGTTTAATCCTGATGAAGCTTGAACCGCCTCAGCCTGCTGCTCCTGAAGTTGCCAAGCCACAGGCAAAGGTGAAGCAACATGGGTAGCATTACCAACGAATTTACCCAACGAATTGACGCTCTGACCGCCCAAAAAGACTCGGCATACTCAGAGCGTAATTCAGTGGTTGCTCTAGTAGCAAAGATGGCGATCGCGCTAGGTTTCAAAGCTGGCTTGGGTAAGCATGACCCAGCAGATGCTAGCTGGGATGATGATTGGCGATCGATTGTCTTTATTGAGTTGCCGAGCGGTCAAGTCTCATGGCATCTTCACGACTCAGATCTGCCTAAGTTTGCATTCTTGTTGCCTTACGAAGGGCAGTGGGATGGACATACAACCGAAGCAAAATATCAACTGATTGAAGATTTGACGGTTGAATCGTTGACTCTAGGCAAGGTTAGTAAAGGGAAAAGCTGATGCCCGCTGTTCTAGCCAATGAATTT
>DATNOY010000823.1:0-9199 GCA_036703495.1 Coleofasciculaceae cyanobacterium | reverse complement strand
CTGCGATCGCGTTTCTATTTTCCAAGCTGACTTTTCACAAAATGTTTGTATCTTTACCCGCAGTCATTCCACCCCTGCGCTACAGCCAGCGACCAGAGATGCGATCGCGCTGGCTGACCGAACTAGCGGAGCTAATTGCCTTTCCCACCATTTCTGCTCAACCGCAGCACCGTCAGGATATTCGTGCCTGCGCTCAGTGGTTAGCACGACACCTGGCAGAAATCGGATTGCAGCATGTGCAGGTATTACCGGGAATAAATCGTGGGCATCCCAGTGTTTATGGAGACTGGTTGCAGGCACCAGGTAAACCAACGTTGCTGTTATACGGGCATTATGATGTGCAACCCATTGATCCGGTGCAAGAATGGCGCACTCCTCCTTTCAAAGCTACCGTCATTGGCAATAACCTATTTGCGAGAGGAGCCAGTGATGACAAGGGACAACTCTTCATTCATCTGAAAGCGGTTGAGAGTTATCTGCGCACCACAGGTCGATTACCAATCAACATCAAAGTTTGGTTAGAAGGTGAAGAAGAAATCAATAGCCCAAACCTGTCTGCGTTCTTGAACCAAGAGACATCTCGGTTACAGGCCAATGCAGTGTTGGTATCCGATACGGAAATGTTAGGAGTGGGGAAGCCCTCCATCATCTATGGGTTGCGCGGCAATCTCGCCTGTGAATTGGAAGTTCAGGGGCCAAAACATGATTTGCATTCTGGACGGTACGGCGGAGCAGTTCTGAATCCACTCCAGGCACTGAGTGAGATCGTGGCGGGACTGCACGATCGCCAGAATCGCGTTGCCATTCCAGGTTTCTACCGCCGTGTGCGAGCATTGCAACCAACCGAACGTCAGAACATCCGTTGTTGCAACAAACGGGACAAGCAAATTTTGGCTGATTTGGATTTGCCCACAGGATGGGGGGAAATAGGGTACACCTTATCTGAGCGCATGACCGTCCGTCCCGCTTTGACGATCAATGGCTTAATGGGGGGATATGTGGGTCCGGGCGGCAAATCGGTTATTCCCAACCGAGGCAGGGCACGGTTCAGTTTACGTCTGGTTCCCGATCAAAACCCGGAGGAAATTGCCCAATTGTTGCGGCAATACATCACTGCGACGACCCATCCTGCCGTTCAGAGTCGCCTCACCATTACAGGCGGATCTGATCCAGTACTTTTGCCCAGAAATAGTCCGGTGATGCAGGCTGCCCAACGTGCTGTCGTGCAGACATGGGGCATACCTCCCAGCTTCACTCGCAGCGGGGGTTCCATTCCGTTGGTGGCACAACTGCATCGCCGCTTACAGGTGCCAATCGTCCTGCTGGGGTTTGGGTTACCCGATGATGATATTCACGCACCCAATGAAAAAATGAATTTAACGAACTTCTTTCGCGGTATTGAAACTGTGATTCGGTTCTTGACGGAGTACGGAGCATGATTATTGATTGTCACTGCCACGCGGGTAAAGGAGACTTGCTTACCGGTCCCTGGGATACGGATGCGCCTATTAACCTTTACCTGAAGCGGGCACGGGCAGCCGGTATCTGTAAGACAGTCATCTTTTCACCTTTTCACAGCAATTATCGGCAGGCAAATGCGAATACAGCCCAAATTGTTGCCCAATCTCCCGATCGCCTGCTAGGGTTTGCGTTTGTCCATGCTCATCGCGATCGTGGGCATATTCATGCCCTGATTGCAGAAGCTGTGACGCGATGGCACTTCTGCGGCATCAAAGTGCATCGTCTGGATGCACCCCTCACCCGCGAAATTTGCGAAGTCGCTCAAGCATTTCGGCTACCGCTGCTCTACGATCCGGTAGGTCAAACGGATCGGATTGATCTATTGGCTCCCCAATATCCAAACGTTAATTTCATCATTCCCCATCTGGGCAGCTTTGCCGATGATTGGCGGACTCACCTGCGCGTTGTCGATCAAATTGCCCGTTATCCCAACGTTTACACGGATACCTCTGGGGTGCGTCGCTTCGATTACCTGGAAGAGGCAGTCAAGCGAGGTGGTGCCCATAAGGTGCTGTTTGGTAGCGATGGTCCCTGGCTGCATCCGGGAGTGGAGTTGCATAAAATCCGCTTGTTGGGATTGTCACCCCATCAGGAGGCTTTGATTTTAGGCAGGAACTTGCTGCGGTTGATTCAAGATGTGAATACATCTTTCAAAAACAGCAAAAGAGAGGGCGCTGCATCTGCTCAAGCAAAGCGCTAGATATTAGACTTTATCGGAAATTGGTTTGTGGTGCGGCTCCGCCGCACCACAAACCAATTTCTGTGATACGCAAGAATGAAAGGGATACCCATTTACGTTGCGTTTGGGATCCCCTTCATTATTGCGTATCACACAGTTTTACACCAGTTTTTCGCCCAAACTCCCCCCTTTTTACCCCAAAAAATTTCAGGGAGATCGCCGTGGCGACCTCCCTGAAACGCTTTATTTTCGATGGCTCAGGCGGGATTTGAACCTGCGACCTTGGGCTTATGAGTCCCCTGCTCTAACCACTGAGCTACTGAGCCAGACAGAACGCTAACAAGCTCTTAACGAGTTTGCCAACTTTATTAAGCTACCACATGAATGAACTGATTGCTATCCTTAATTCAAAGATTAACTAAAAATTTTGAGGGAGCAAGGCAGAAATAGAGATGCTGGAACCAGGTGAGATAGCCTACCACGCTCTGGAAACCTCCTGTCCTCCTATCGGCCAAGCATATGCCAAAGATTTTCCCAAAGCCGTTGAATTTCCTGCCAAAGCTGCGGCGGGGCAACTCCAAAACCAAGCTGAAGCACAAGGATAATCAACGCTATGGCGATCGCAGTGCCAATAGCTGCCTTCAGGACTCTGACCAAAAAGGCAAAGACCAAAAACGAAACAACTAAGGCGGCAACAAACAGAATCAAGTTCATATCTTGGTTCAACCTTTGCGATGTGCCTGTACAACTTTTACGATAAGCTGGATTATCTTGTTCCCATCACGACAGGGTTGCTCTACTCCAATGTTATTAGAAGCCACTAAACATGGCTGTTTGCAAAGGGTTGACCACACAAGTTATCTAAACTTGTCTGTAATAGCCTATACTATGCGGTGCTGAATTGATCTGCAATGTCATCATGCCGTAAACTGCTCGATTGTTGTCTTGACCCGCTACTGAACAAATTTCCTGGAATAAATTTTGTTGGTAGATTTTCAAAGAACTTTGGTACAGAAAGTTTAGCTCTCCGCTAAACCTCTGGCTGTAGAGCAGTGGTGTTGAACCAGACATCGCCTCTGCATTCGTCACTAAGAGGAGTGCGTTCATGTTTACCCGTCGTCGGAAAAGCTGGAGTCGCCAGAAAAGCTGGGGGCGAAAAACTCAGCGGCGTCCCTGGATTCTCACTGCTGTGCTCCTCTTGGTAGGAGTCCCTATTGGCTTAGAATTGCTGGCGCGGCTAGCTGTCACTCTGACAGGAACCAGCCAGCAGTTTGAATCTGCCCAATCTGAGCAATCCAAGAAAATAGAGGCTTATCGTCTGAAATTTCTTGCTCCCAATGGGCAGCCTTACCGTGAATTGTCCAGTGCTGGCGCTTTATCTGCCCTGCGTAATCCGCTGATGGGCTATCAGTTGATGCCTGCACAAAAGAGCCAATTTTGGACGATCAATTCCCAGGGCTTTCGTGACGCCAAGCCCGTCCCTCTTGAGAAGCCCTCAGGAGAAGTCCGAATTTTTGTGTTGGGTGGCTCAGTTGCGTTTGGGCAGCTCAGCTCCAACAATGAGGCAACTTTTGCTCATCAGCTAGAACAGCTCCTGAACCGTCAGGTCGCTGAACAGCGCAATAATCCCAGTCGCTATCAGCCTGAAATCCTGCCTTATCTTGCGGAAGACGTCGATAAAGCGCTGGCACTGCCCCCCCGCATTGCCGATCGCCAATACCGCGTGATTAATGCAGCAGTTCCCGGATATGCCTCTGGCAATGAAGTCGCCATGCTGATGCAGCAGGTGGTCAACTACAGCCCAGACATGATCGTGGTATTAGATAGCTATGCCGACCTGCTGCTGCCGAGTGCCCAGAGCGGGGCAGATATTCCAGGATTGGATGAGGTGTTGCAGGGCGAACAAAAAGACATGGGCACCCAGGCTACCGAGGGTGTGAAGGACTGGTTCAGCCAAATGTATGTCGTCCAAGGATTTCAGCGCTATGTGTTGAAATTACCCCAACCTGATACGGCATCTGCTACCACCCTTAATCTGCCGAGTCTCAACGCCAGTTCTGTAGAACAAACCCTAGCGGCTGATCCGGCTGAACTGGATCGGCGGATTAAGCGCTACCAGGATCACGTCACGCAAATGGCCCGCTGGAGTACTGCCACCAAGAAGCCTCTCTTTATCGGCATCCAGCCAGAAATCACCCGTCGCCAAAAAATGTCCCCCGAGGAAACGGCTATTGTGGCTCAGCTGGGCACAGCCTATGCTGAAACTATCAAAACGGGCTATACCAAGCTCATCGCCGCCACTAATCAGGTTGCCAGTCCTTCTACCAACGTCAAGTTGCTCAACTTAAGTGATCTAGACACCTTACCAAAACCTGCTTTTCAAGGACTCACCAGCTTGACAGATGCGGCCAATCAAAAATTGGCAGAGCAGTTTTATCAGGCGATCGCTGCCCGCTTAGCGTTACGACCCAAACCCTTTGGATCGTAAGTCCTGAACATTAACCCTGATTCACCTGATTCACCTGACTCAATGCTGCCCTCAGATCGACTGCCTGCACGCCGAGCAGGATAGCTAAAGTTTGCTGCTGCCAATCAATGCGGGTATTGCTGCCATCTTGCACAAAAACAAGCTGGGAAGATAACAGATTACCCGCGAGCTGCAGCCGATCTTTGCCGATCTGGAAGTCTTGAATCACATCTGTTCCTTCGCCGGGGGTCAGCAGGAAGCGATCGCATCCCTCACCGCCTACCAGCGTATCTGCACCCAGTCCCCCAACCAATAGGTCATCGCCCTGATCGCCTACCAGAACATCCTCTCCGGCTCCTCCCCACAGCTGATCGTTGCCCGTTCCACCCCGCAGGAGGTCGTCGCCGCTCAGACCGCTTAAGCAATCATCCCCGCCTTGACCGTTGATGACATCGTTGGCATTGTCAAATCCTTGCGTTGTGTTATTGAGATCATTCAAAAACGTGACCGTGTGAGGACGGTAAACGGCGATCGGGTTTTCATCCGCATTAAAGACATCAAAGCTGTCCTCAATCGCCGTTTGACCATCAAATAAGAGATTGCCGAGGGTCACCGCTGCCCAAGTTCCACGGTTCAAATTGTCGAGATTTTCTAATGAAAAGTCTTTGAGGATGACTTGCATCTGCGACGCGCCCGCAAAGGTAATTTGCAAATCACTGCCGCTCTGAGTCAAGATCAGGTTGGGTGCCGTTAGCCCTGCGCCGACAAACTTCAGCGTATCGACTTCATCAACCACTGCCTGCGACGGGTTGACGCCCTGCCCAACCCCCCCAAAGCCAAGAATGGTCTGCGTTGCGTCAACCTGGATCACTAGGGTTTGCTGACCTGCTAAAGCAGCAGGCGGTAAGATAACCTGATGAGAAATATCGGGGGCTGGATCGGTAGCAGGCGAAGGAATGGCATTAGGAACATTGGCAGCAGGGTGGCTGACGTCTGCGCTGGTGCCCTGATCAGATCCCACAGTGCCGGGGTTAGCAGTTAGACTACCGCCGCTCTGAGAACCTGTTACCGCTGTAGGTTTGACAGAACCAGATGTCCTCAAGGGATCAGAAGGTTGGGCGGCTTGAGGCAGGTTGCCGCTCGGTTCGATCCCTTGAGGCGGCTGAGCGGACTGTGGCGGTAGCAAGCTCGGTTGGCGGGAATCAGACCGATCGCCAAACAGGTCTAAACCGCTGGATCTTGGTTCTGGGCGATCGTCTGCCAAAGGTGGAGTGGCGCGATCCAGCGTTGGATTGGGTTCAATGGCGTCGATTGGCTGCTGAGCCGCAGCAAAATCTTGTTGACTTGCCTGAACAGCTGCCGGATCGGAGCGTTCGGCAGAGCGATCGTCTGCTGTCCCATCTCCCGACCTGGATGCAGCCCTGCTACCCGCTGGCGGTGATGCCAAAGCAGCTGGAGCCTCGGGGAGCGGTTTATTTAAGAAACGGCTGAGCACCCCGAAGACTAGAGGAACAGAAAAGCTCTCAGCATGGGTGGGATCGAGTCCTGCAGCGTCTATAGACAGCTGGACTTTGATGGATAAAATATTCTCAATCAGCGCGTCCAGATCGATTTGGATAAACTGCTTTAACCACTGCAGCAAGGGCAACCCTGTTGAGGTGGCATCCATTTGATTCGTTGAGTTAGACAGCTCATCCACAGACTGCAGAACTTGTGTCAGCAACCAGCTTAAAACTGCCGCAATTTGCAACAGTTGCGAGCTGGGTAGATCATCCGATCGCGGATATCGTAAAACCTGATCGAGGATTTCAGACTGAGGCTCAGCAGATTCAGCAGTTGGCTGGTCGGGGGCTGGCTCCAAGTCTTCAGGCGAATCATCTATCGCTATTTCATCAGGCGAACCCACCACGAAGGAGAAATAGCGATCGCCCGCTGGACTTTCAGATTGAGCAGGTACATGCTCGCGACAGAACTGGTTGAGTTGTGCTGCCAGCCAAATTTGAGAAGCAAACCTTTCACCGTATCGTAAACGAGCGATTGCAGCATATCGGGACTCCTCATGAGTAATCAGCCGATATCCGTTCTCTTCTGCAAACTTTAGATCTATAAAACGGATGTCTTCATCTGTGGTTCCCACAATCACTCGGTTGTCGAGCTGATAGTTAGGCGGCAGATCAAACCCTTGTTGCCTAAACCCTGCAAGATCCGCCTCAAATCTCTCAACCATACCCTGAGACAACAGGTTGAGGTAAACGTTATCTAGCATCGCTTGAGAGAACACCCCAATCAGTTGGGGATGCTCAGCGATCGTTTTTAAGATTTGCTCTGAACGGTCTTTGAGTCCTTGAAGCCAACTCAGGTTTTGGCTGGCATCAGCATATCGACAAATCAGAATATCTTGAGCGACAACAAGGTAGATGATGCTCACAGTTGGCTAAAGTCTTACCCTTACTCGGGTAAGGACGCTAAGTAGATGCTGAGTAGATTAGGTTCCGAGCCTCTCTAGCTATGTTTACAGGTACTCTCACGACCGGATCTTAAATCGAAATAGCCATCAACAACCAGCAAATCTGCGCGATTCCGCGACCTTACACAGATTCTGGGGCAGAAACATCCGAAATGGCTTGAATCCCCACTTTCTCTACAGATTCTCCTGACAGAGCGTTCTTTAGTTTTTCCTCCGCAATAAATTTAAAGAAAGACCAGACCTGGATCAAAAACTCTGAAATTTCTGCAGGCTCTTGAACCTTTAAGAAAGGGCGAATGTTATCAACAGTCAACCAGAGTTTTTCAAGTTCATTGATCAGCTGTATGGTAGAACCCAACTCCTTGCTTTCCAAGAAGGGATCAATAATTTCAATCAATTGGGCAAACTTAGTCGATTCCTCTGCTAAAGGACGGAGAGAATGAGGAATGCTGACCTTCGGATTCAATTCTTGCTTAGCTGCCTCACTGAGGACTTCCTCAGTCCAAGCATTGATGCTCTTGCCTTTCTGCGAAGCCGCTAAATAAATGGCTCGATGCACCTCTGGCGTAGTCCGAAAAAGATATTTACCAGGAAAAGGTTTACCTGGCTCTTTGCCCATCTTGTTGTAGAAGTCTAGATAAGCATCAATAGATTTGCGGAATTCCTGTTCTGCATCTTTAAATGTCTCACCTTCAAAGGGTATTTCACCAGCAATATCAAGGACTTTGCCATAGAGCCTTCCAGTCACTTGATCAACTTCAACCTTTGCTTTGTACCCTTTGTATTCCAGCATAATTTTACTTTGTGAATGGTGTAATGCCGACGGAAATCAAAAAAGATTGCAGGCTTTCCGTTGTATAGGCAGTCATGCAGGTTTGCTCATGTAGACAAGTGAAAATACCCACCCTAGAAACATTGCCACAATCAATCGATAGACAAACCCGGCCATTGGCGGTGTCTCTATGGATCACGACGCTGTGACTATGCCCTAAGGCACTGAGTAACCTCAGCACATTGAACCAAAGAATATTTGAACGGCATGGGTTTTCAAAAATAGCTTGCAGGGTTTCTCGATGCTCATCATTTAGCTCAGGGTAAACGCACATTGAATCAATCGATCGCCGAAGTTCGGATGCCAGGTTAGACCAGCATAAAATAGCACACCGGAGAAAAAGCTACGCTCGTTCTAAAGCCGGGTCAAACTCAATCCAATCCGCACGAACGCCGATAACATCGGCAGATCAGGGCGGTTGTCAGCTTTACCCGAAGTTAAAGGACTAGCAGCAAGTTCCCGCAGGGTTGTCTGATATTTTACTAGTCCATAGAAAAATAGCATGTCCGGGGAGCAGTTCAATGGGGTCTGTGCGTCGAGTCCAAGGCTTTGAGCCGTCTAAATCACGCCTCCAGAATTTGGAAGAAAATCTAAAACTTCAGCTAATAGGCTAAGATATCAATTGAAGATATCACTGTCAACTGTGAAACTTCAAAACTTTACGAAAAGCTTACAAATGCCGCAGGTTGAGCAAGGTTTGGCGATCGCTGCAGCACCAGCCAGCCAGTTTTCTATAAAAGTTCACATGAGCTGCAGCTTTAGATATCAGGCTTAACCTCAAATAGATAGACCCAAGCAATAGATAGACCCAAGTTAATAGATAGACGCCAGCCTCTTCACTCTCTTGCGGTGATTGTCTGTCTTAATTCTAAGATATCTTTTTTAGATAAATAACAAAAGCTTGCTTATAAAATCATAAAAGCTTATAGTATTGAAAAGTGATATCACTGATGAGTGCAAGTTCAAAAATGTGTTGTTCCCCAACCCCTAATCGGGGTTGAACAGCTAATTCCACTGAGCTCTTCGAGGTAAAGTCATGTTCTTGAAGTCCAAGTTTCCTACAACTTTGAAACTTTTTCCCACCCCCGGTATTGGCGAGGTCGATCAAGCAATCACTGCTCCTTTAGGCAAAGGCACCATTAAATTTCAGGGTTCTCTGTGGCGCGCCCAGGTCTGTCAATCTCCTGACCAACCCATGGCTTCCAGACAGTTATTACCTAACGAGATGGTTTG
>DATNOY010000822.1:0-3872 GCA_036703495.1 Coleofasciculaceae cyanobacterium | reverse complement strand
AGGCGCGGGAGCCGGAGGGGTGACTACGGGTGTAGGAGCCGGAGGCGTGACAACCACAGGTGTCAAGCTAGGAGAAGTGCCTGCGAGCTTGCTGCTACCACTGCGATCGGCACCGACGCTCATCAAACGCACGCCAAAGTCTTGATTGGCAAAATAGCTCAATTGCAGTCCATTCTGGAACTTTGAGCCTGCCTGAGACTTTAAGAAGTTGTCTGATAGAGAGAGATCGAACCAGGCAGAACGGAAGTCATCGCCCTGTCCAATTCCTTCTTTACCAATTTCCACACCGGCATCGAACACATGAGAATTCCCATCCCCTTGCATGGTATTGCTCTTGCTGCAAACGCTAGTGACGCTATTCGCACTAAAGGAATAGGCAATGTTTTTGTCGGCAACACTGATGGTTTTGTTGGTGGCATCAAGGTACTGGAGTCCACCGATCTGCAACCCGGATAGCAGGGAATCATCGCTGACATTGAAGAACAGACCCCGCAAATCGGCAATTACGCCCGTCCCGACATCGGCTCTAAACCGGATTTTGCCTGTACCTGCAGCCTGATCATCCAGCGTGATCTTGGCGCTGGCGGGGCTACCTGTAAAAGGCTGAAGATCCATAGAGAAGGACGCGGCTTGGGCGGGTGCAAGCATGGCTGAGAATGCCGTTAAGCTGGCGATCGTCACTGTGTAAGACAGAAACTGAGCAGACGAAATATATCTTCGGAGAGAATTTCTCATAGGTTCCTAAATAGCGTATCAAGTGTTCTGTATCAGAACATACACAGATCAGAGGGATTCCCTCATCGGTAATTCAACGGTTCTTGTCGGCTTGAAACCCATGATTCTGGATGCAAATCAGGAAATTTAAGTAGAAACCGCATACGCAGAATTGACCCTGAAAATCTGCTTTTTATACTAAAAATCTGAGGGTACTTTACGTCGATTTTTTGTGCTAAATCGTCGATTTCAGGCGCATTTGTTAATTCCTGATGCAGATTTTGCAGAAAATCATTAGAGAAAAGCCGATAACCTGGCAATCTCCGACGGCTTGGGGTAATTTTGCTTTAGGCTTGCTAATGAGCAAGATTTATCTCATCCAGCGAAAAACATGCTGATCGATCAGGATGATTTGCAGAGCGATAGCACATCTGTTTTACCTGTTGATTTATCGGAGCCTCTGGCTCCCGACCCGCCCAACCGCTGGCTGAAGTCTCTGATCATCCTTAGCGTTGAACTGTTGCTGACGCTGCCGCTTGGCTTTGGGTTAGCAAATTTACATATTGGCGGAACTGCCTGGATTCTCAGCGGGGTCGTAGCAGGTGTACTGGTGCTGCAGGCATATAGACTACGATTCCGTAGGGACAGGCAGCCCAATCCCTCGGTGCGCAAAGTGGGGCAAGCCCTGGTTGGCATGATGATCGGCTTTGCGATCGCCAACAGTGACCTGGCTCAAGTTGCGACACATTTTCCCATCTTTGTTTTGCTAACGCTGCTGCTGCTGTTCAGCGGTGCAGGCATTGGCTATCTCTATGCTCGCCTCAGCCGTACTAACCTGCTGACGGCGCTGCTGGCAACTGTGCCGGGTGGCGTCAGTATCATGTCTAGCTTTGCAGCCGACTATGGCAGGAATGTGGCGTTAGTGTCGCTGGTTCAGGTGATGCGGGTGACCTCAGTGGTAATTTTGATTCCCCTGCTGGCGCGGGCAACGGCGGCTCGTAGCGCCAGTCCACCGCCTCCCGTCCCAGCTGCCTGGATTAATTTAGCGCCTGCCCCACTGGGACTGCTGGCGATCGCCCTCCTGTTTGCCGGGATTGGCTCGATGCTGGCCATTCGGCTCAAGGTGCCATCGCCGCCGTTCTTTGGAGCGTTGCTGGCGGGCATTGCCTTTCACCCCTTGCTAGACAGCTTACCGTTTGTCCCGGACTTTAGCTTCAGCCCGCCGCTGCTGGTCAATATTGTTGGCCAGAGTTTGCTGGGGATCACGATTGGCGAATATTGGGGCAACAAACCCCAGATTCAAAAACAGATGATCGGCTACGCCTTGCTGTCTGTAAGTTTGACGATCGCCACCGGATTCCTGGCTGCCTTACTAGCCTTTTACCTGACCGACTGGGACTGGCTCACCTGTATGTTGGTAACGGCTCCCGGCGGTGCGCCTGAAATGATTGTTGTGGCTCTGACGCTGAATCACGATATTGAAACTATTACAGCCGCCCATCTGGTGCGGCTGATTGCCATCAATAGCCTGCTGCCCTTGTGGATCCTGCTGTTTCGGTTTGAGGTGGTGGAAGGGGAGAGCAGCGCTACAGGGTTGGATAGCGCTGTAGAGTTGAAGTCCCCTTCGGTGGACGAAGATAGTACATATGTACGATAATAGGAGGTAGGTAAACCGGATATTCCCTATCGCTTCCTCTTGCATCTGTGAAAAAGCAAGCTAAAATACTCAGCACTCAGCCTTCTGCTTCTGAGGCGCAAGTCCCTGGTTTTTCGATGGACTCTGCGATCGCTCAGCCGCGTGATGCCCCGACAGAAGACCCCTACAGCCCTCATTCTCCCATGGTTCAAGAACTCAACTTCCAGGGATATAGCGATCGCCTGCCGCCCCAAAATATTGATGCCGAGGAAGCCATTTTGGGCGGCATTTTGCTGGATCCCGAGGCGCTTGGGCGAGTCATGGAATTGCTGCGTCCGGAAGCGTTCTACATTAGTGCGCATCAGGAGATTTATCGGGCGGCGGTGGCGCTGCAAGCTCAAGGCCGGCCAACCGATCTGATGTCGGTAACGAGCTGGCTGAATGATCGCGGCGGGCTAGAGAAACTTGGCGGGCCGGGTCGGCTGGCCCAATTGGTCGATCGCACCATTAGCGCTGTCAATATTGACCAATATGCTCAGCTGGTCAACGAAAAATATCTGCGCCGCAAGCTGATCCAGGTGGGAACTGAAATTGCTCAGATGGGGTATCAGTCGGATACGGCGCTAGAAAAAGTGCTGGATCAGTCAGAACAGAAGATTTTTGGCATCACTCAGTCTCGCCCTCAGCAAAGCCTGGTCGCCACTGCCGACATTCTCACATCTACCTTCTCAGATATCGAGAGCCGATCGCTCGGGTTAGTGCTGCCTGGTATTTCCTGTGGCTTCTATGATTTAGATGCCATGACGCAAGGCTTCCAGCGCTCGGATTTGATCATTGCGGCGGGTCGGCCGTCGATGGGCAAAACTAGTTTTGTGCTCAATATTGCCCGCAACATTGCGGCATTTCATAAGCTGCCGATCGCTGTTTTTAGTTTAGAAATGTCGAAAGAACAGCTGATTTATCGCCTGCTCTCCAGTGAAGCCCAGATTGAAAGCGGCCGGCTGCGATCGGGGCGGATTAGTCAGGCGGAATGGGAGCCGTTGGGAAATGCCATCAGTGTCCTCTCGCAAGTGCCGATTTTTATTGATGATACGCCCAACATTTCGGTAGCGGAGATGCGATCGAAAGCTCGGCGATTGCAAGCTGAACAGGGCGGCGCATTGGGGTTGATTCTGATTGACTATTTGCAGCTGATGGAAGGCAGCGGTACAGACAATCGGGTGCAGGAATTGTCGAAAGTGACGCGATCGCTCAAGGGCTTGGCACGCGAACTGAATGTGCCGATCATCGCCCTTTCTCAGCTCAGCCGGGGTGTGGAATCTCGAACCAACAAACGCCCGATGATGTCTGATTTACGAGAGTCAGGTTCAATTGAGCAAGATGCCGATTTGATCATGATGCTTTACCGGGAGGAATACTACAACCCCGATACCCCCGATCGCGGCATTTCCGAAGTGATTTTGACTAAGCATCGCAATGGTCCGGTAGGCACAGTCAAACTCCTGTTTGAACCGCAGTTTAC
>DATNOY010000821.1:0-2835 GCA_036703495.1 Coleofasciculaceae cyanobacterium | reverse complement strand
TCCCTATAGTGCGTCCGCGTAGCGTGGACATCGCCCAAACGTCTCGCTCGCGCTGGGTCGCGGGCAAGATGCCCGCACTACCAATTCTCACCCATCAAATAGGACTTGACTCCACTGAAAATCGCTATATTGCTACGCACTCAGATCAGGACAAAGCCCCCGCACCCCATTGCATCTGGATGAGGGCTGCTATACATCCGACAGAGTTAACAAAAATGCCAAGTTCTCTTCTGCCTGCAACGCATGAGGTACATTGGCAGGCATCAACACAAATATACCCGGCTCCAAGGGAATAGCTTGTCCGTCCAGCGTCAGCGTCCCCCGTCCTTCAATCACCTGAAGCACGGCGTTGCGAGTGGAGGTATGTTCTGCGATGTCAGTTCCAGATGCTAAGCAAAACAAGGTGTATTGGCAAGAAGGCACTTTGAGCAATACTTTACTCAATACCCCCGTTTCAGCATATTCAATTTTGTCCTTCAGTTGCGTGACTAAGGATGGCGGAGTGCTTAAAGTCATGGTCAGCGGTTTCTCCTAATTTATTTCCGTTCAGCGCATAAAATGATGTAGCCTAATTCTCGTTCGTATTGCTGGAACACATGGCGCATAGTCAGTAGGCGATCGCGGATCTGAGGATGGGTTAGCCCAGTCCAGAAGAACTTGAGCGTATTGACAAACCCTTCATCCTGAATCATTCGCATCGGGTTGAGCAGTCCCATCGCCCCCGTTTGGTGATTTAAAACTTGTAAACCCGCTGTTTCACAAACCGCTATCCAGTTCGTTTCAGATAAGGGAGTAGAGTTTGCTCGAATTGCTGCTGCCAGAGCGCGATGAATCTCTTCTTCCCGATCGGTTGCCAACAACTCATGGCAGAGAAACTTCCCTCCAGGCTTAAGCCGATCGTGGATGCCCTGCAAAATTTTGGACTTACCAGGCAGCGATTGCATCGTCAAAATGGCTTCCACCAGCACATAGTCAAACTGTCCTGGAACTTGCTCTAAATGGAAAATATCGCCCTCAATCACCTGCACTTGATCTGCCAATCCGGCAGCTTGAATGTTGGCACGGGCACGAACCACACTCTCAGGATTTTTTTCGACTCCAATCACCTGCACCCCATATTGCTTGGCTAAGGCGATCGCACTGTACCCAAAGCTAGCCGCCAGTTCTAAAACCGTTTCTCCGGGTTTAAATCCAGCCCACTGAAATAATTGCTCGGTTGCCGCTTTACCACCCGGACGCAAAATTTTCTTTCCGGCTGCTGCCATGACCTGATGCCCGGTAGCGGTTGCAAAATTGATAGTTGAATCAGCCATCGTCCTAATCCTTCCATGCAGCGATGACATTCAATGTGCCAGATGGCGACCCCCTGGTCTATGAGCTACCTCATAAAGCGTGAATAATAGCCAGGAATCTCACACCGTGGAAAGACAAAATAACCCACACTATAGCGGTTCTCACGTCTGTGAGGGTTGGGAGGGTTGGGGGCTGCGCTCCCAAGCAGAGGCCTTGCCCCTGCACCCCGTTTATCCGTACCTCCATTGAATGGGAAACGCTATAAATCAAGCGCAAAGCGCTGTAAGACCATTGGAGCATGTAATTTACATCAAAATGCTTGAATCGACAAAACCCTGATCTGCCAGCCATTCGGACTGTTCTGATTGCGCGCCACCACACTGCCACCATTTACCAAAGTGCCGTCCTGCCCAGAGATTGGAACTCCGTGTTTCCCCTAGCGCTAGGCACGACACTGGATTATCCTGTCCAACTCCATCTGCATAGGTCGCTCCACCTGCAAAGGCGGTTGGAGTGGTATTCCCCAGCAGGCAGATAATTCAGGCATTTTAATTTTGAACAGCATTATTACTGACGAAATTCCGCAGAGCGGATTACCCCAACCTTCACTTTTTCTTGATCCTCTAAAAGAACTTGCAGCTGTATTTCAGCATGGGGCTGCAGCTCTGCGATCGCTATAGTCGTTAAAAATCCGCTCTCTATTGCTCCGGGCATAGCGTATACTTCGGCAACATCAGGGCGATAGTGGTTAATCGGTACTTCAGCTAAAGTTTGCTGATTAAAAATAACCCGTAGAGCGACTGCCTTAGCACTTTGACCAATAGCCCAGCCTGCGATGAGCAGCGTATCCCCTTCTATAGTCATAGAAGATAAAGGAGAGTCAATGGCAAAACCAAGCAGTTTTTCTACAACTTCATCGGGATCAACTTTGATTGTCTCCACAATGCTATAGGTTCTGTGAGATTGCTGTAAACAAACCTGCACTTTGTCATCTCTATCCTTAGAGTAATCAGTGTTTGATAACTTAAACTGATGTAGAACGTGAGCATAAACCTCTATATCAACCTGGTTATAGTCCTGAATGAACTCATTGATTAAAGGATTTTCGTAGATATCTTTCTCAAGTCTATATCCTGGATTTTGATTAATAAAGTCAACTTCAATATCTACATTGAGCTGATTGAGAGCAGCAAATTTTTGCAGGCTTCTTTCATAAAACTCAGTAATTCCAACCATATCGAGTTTTGCAATGTTTTCAAGGACATCAACGCTGCGAAGATTTTCCCAATCTTCAATAAAGTATTTGGATTGATAATTCTTGAATAAACAATCGAACTTCATTAAGGAACCTATAAAAACATCAGGATCGTATAAATTAACATTCCTTAGTTCAAGGCACATGTCTTGTATTTCCTTGGGATGGGTATAAAAAAAGTCAAGACCAATGTCATAGATGTGAATGACCCAATTAATATGAGAAATCAACTGGGCAACCGGATCTCTCAAAAAAGTTAGGGCAAAATAGTCTCCTCTTACAAAATT
>DATNOY010000820.1:0-4034 GCA_036703495.1 Coleofasciculaceae cyanobacterium | reverse complement strand
GAGCCAACCGTCTGCCAGAATGGGTTACGCTTCCGCAGCTTGGCAATGTGAGCCTGAAGTTTGGCGCAGTTGAGATGTTTTTTGAACATCCGATAGTATCTGCGGTGCAATGCAATCACATGATTCCAGATCACCCCAGCGGCGTTGATTGACCGCTTGAGAAACCTGTTGCGCTTGTGATTGTAGAACTTAAACTTCAGGGTTTTCATACAAATTAAGGTATCATGTTTTGTAGATGAATAGCAACTATCTACACATGAAAGTTTCTTACAGGCATTACAATCACGCCGTTGGTCTAGCGACCGTTCATTTAATTTGGATTCCTTGCAGACGGAGAAAGGTGTTCGCCAACAACGAGGCGTTGAAGCTCCGGTGCATTGATATCTTCAACAGTGTGGCGATGGATAAAAAATGGATTATCCAAGCCTTGGAAGTAGCTTCAGATCACATACATTTGTTGGTAGAGTATGATCCGCATCACTCTATTGCTCAAGTCGCCAAAGCGTTTAAGGGAAGGTCGTCTAGACTCTTAAGGTCTGAGTTTCCTGAACTGCTAGTCTTGCCGAGCTTGTGGACTCATTCTTATATGTTTGATACAACCGGAAAGATTAGTACACAGCGCATTCTGGAGTACATCAACGATCCTCATCATGGCTGAATAAATTCAGCCCTTCACTTATATCCCCCGGCTAAAGAACGGGGGCTTTACGCATCATGCTCGTAACGGGCGATCGCGCTTCAGCAATCACTATCAAAATCTGTCCAGCATTGACTCGATTCTCAAAGTTTTTCTATAGGTTCTCGAGAGTTGCAAGCCACTCTTCTGCTGCAGCTTGTGCTTGTTGCATGGATTCTCCGAGGACAGGGGTAGTGGGAAAAATGTCCGTGAGAGGAATGGTATCAGTAACGCTCGTTTTGGTGAACTGTTTGACCACCAGGGGTTCAACGCCTGCCAGCATCAGTTTACTGTGGCGATCGCCCAGTTCTTTAGCGTAGCGTTCCAGGAGTTTGATAAAGGTACTACCCAGTTCGTTGCGTCCCCGCAGACCCAGAATTACGACCGATCGATCGGCGGTGTAGGGGGAAGGCAGGGCTGCTCGCAAAATGTCTGCACTGGCATAGAACACGCTGCCGTAGATATTCAAAACGGTGATGGCGTTGGCGGGGAGATGAGTAGGTGCAGGGTATTCCTGGAATGATTGTCCTGTACTCGTTGGCAGGATTTGCTTCACCTGCACATCCAGGGAGGAGCGGTAGATCTGCAACAGAACAGACAGGGTGATCCCCAGCACGACAGCTTGTTGAATGGGCAGCAGCAGGGTAGCCACAAAGGTGGTCAGCATGACAATTCGGGGTATCCGACTCGTGAGCCACACATCATTCCAGTTCTTTAATTTAAGCGACTGAAACCCTGCCACTACCAGTAAAGCCGCGATCGCCGGCTGCGGAAACCGTTCCACAATGCCACCAAACACCAGCACCGCCAGGATGACCATGGGCCCCACCAGTACTATCGCCCAGCGTGATACCGCTCCGGCGCTGACGTTAATGGCAGTGCCAGACACACTGCCTCCGAGGGGAATACCCTGGAAGCAGCCAGACCCCAGGTTGCACACCCCCTGAGCCAGAAAGTCCTGCCAGGCTTTGCCGTACCGTCCATCGGAGTTAGCAATGGTTTTACCTACCCCGGCACCCTGAATTAAACCAACCAGCCCGACTGAGATCGCGCCCAGCAGCACCTGGGGAAGCAGAGCCAGGTCGGGCAGGATTGGTAATGGCAGCGATCGCGGGACGGGGGCGATATCCTTCACCAGTTGGACGGAAGGAGGCTGCCACAGGGAGGTCAGCGCTGTGATCATGAGCAGAGCCAGGACCAGGTTAAATTGCTTCAGGGGTGTGCGGCTCAACAACAGGATCAGGGCGATCGCGCCCAGTCCAATGGTGGTCGTTACGAGATCGACTTGATTCAGGTGCAGAAGCAGATCGAGGGTCTGAGTGATGCGATTGCCAGCGTCGCTTTGGTATCCAGTCAACCTGCCGAGTTGTCCGAGCACGATGGCCACGGCAATCCCATTCATAAATCCAGTCAGGACGGCGTTGGAGACAAAGCGGAGAAAGCCATCCAGTCGGAACAGTCCCAATAAGACCTGAAACAGCCCCACCAGCACGGTTAGCATCACCAGGGCAGGAATTTGCTGCTCTGTCCTGAACTCTGCCAGCACACCCGCCGTTACGACCGCGATCGCACCGGTGGCATTAATGGTCATAAACTCAGACCCGCTAAATAAGGCACCCAGGGGAGTTCCCACCATCAGGGCATGCAGTCCAAAGACCGGATTAACCCCCATCAGCAGGGCATTCGCCAGGGCATCGGGGATCATCGTCAGAGTATTGGTGAGTGCGGCGCTCCCATCGGCCTGCCAATTAGGAGATGCTTGCAATTGATTAGACAGTTGATTAGACAGTTTTGAACGTGCCATAGGAGTCCCAGTTATGCCAGCAGATCGATAGATAGGTAGGGGCAGGTTTTGCCATTCAGATACCACCGAAACAACAAGATTTTTTGCTAGATCTGTCCCTACAGCATCTGCCGGGATCAGAGGTTAATTGGGTATCACTTTTTCGATATTTGCCAGTGCCCCAGTGCGATCGCACTGGGGCACAGTCGGCGGATCAAATCGGCACTGCCATGATGCTTACTGCCGCGCCAAATACATCCGCATCTTCTCCTCAAGACTCTCGACGGCTTCACCCGTCACATCGATCAGTGCCTTATTCACCTGCCCAGTAAACTTATAGGGCGGTTGATAATCCGGCAGGGTAGGTGAACCGGGATCGGCTCCCACCGCAACTCCAGCGGAAAGCCCTAGGGACAGAGGAATGGTGACGGGCAGATCGCCTTCGCCGATAGGCTGACCATCCACAAACAGCTTGATGTTGGCAGGCGTGCCCTTACCATGGGCCATATCCATTGGCCCTGTGGGCGTGAATTGGAAGCTGAAAATGTGGCGACCGCTGGGCAACGGTTGGGCTGACTCGACATGGAAGTAGCTGTCGGTGACGTAGTTGTAGCCATAGATCAACTTGCCATTCTGCACATAGAACACGAAGCCCCCATCATTACCACCCATCGAGAACAGCACCCCTTCCGCACCATTCTCTGGAACGACCGCATCCACTGAAACAGAATGGGGACGGTTCAACAGTTTGGGAGCCGCGTTATAGGGCACAACTTGAGTGCCAGGATAGTAAATGTACCGCTGGCGATCGACGGCAATTTGGGGCCGCTCCTCCATAAATCGTTGCGTGCCTCGACTATCGACGGGCAGCACCTTGTATTTGCCGGCTTCCACATACCACATGCCAATCATGGCGATTAAGCGATCGCGTTCTTTCTCCGCCAGATTGTTGGTTTCCGCAAAGTCTTCTGTGACGTGGTAGAGTTCCCAACCGTGGGCATCCAACTCCGTCAGCTTGTCGTAGGAGATCGGCGCACCAAACCCCATTCCCGCCTCGGTAAACGAGGTGCCGGGCCAGGGGCAGACGGCCCGCCAACTCTCATGGTAGAGCGATCGATGGCCCATCATTTCGAAGTATTGGGTGAGATGGGTGCTGGGTGCGTCAGCGTGGTCAAAGGAACTTGCCAGGCTGAAGCCTTCAATCGGTGATTGCGTTACTCCTCTGATTACCGTGGGAGCTGCAATTTCCAGGGCATCGAGAACCGTAGGCACCATGTCGATCGCGTGGGCATATTGCGTGCGAATTTCGCCTCTGGCTTTGATACCCTTCGGCCAGGACAGGATAAACGGATCGCTGGTCCCCCCCCGGTAGGTTTCCCGCTTCCAGCGACGGAACGGCGTATTGCCGGCGTGAGTCCAACCCCAGGGGTAATGGTTGAACAGCCGGGGTCCCCCCAGTTCATCGATCGCCGCCAGATTTTGCTCCAGGTTTTCCGGCACGTTGTTAAAAAACTTGTTCTCGTTCACTGAGCCTGTGGGGCCGCCCTCAGCACTGGCTCCGTTATCGGAAATCAG
>DATNOY010000819.1:0-4149 GCA_036703495.1 Coleofasciculaceae cyanobacterium | reverse complement strand
CGGCCACTCTCTACACCTTGCTCACTGCCCAAGTACCGATTCCTTCAACTTTACGCAATCGGGTGGCTCTGCCTGCTCCACGCGATCTGCGACCTGAGTTAAGTCCTGAGGTGAACCAGGCCGTGATGCAGGGGATGGCAGTAGAGGCGCAAGATCGTCCAAGTAGTGTCGCAGCATGGTTAGCACTGCTGCCCCACCCCCTACCGCCTGCTGCAATGGCTTCACCTGGAATGGCTCAATCCATCCCCACAACGGCTGCCACTTTTGCAGTCAGCCCAGTAGCCCGATCGCCCCAGCCAGGAGTCGTTTCCACCCCGGCAGCCATCCCAGCTGCGGCTACCCGCTCCCGTACCCCCTTAATCTTGGGGCTAGTCGCAATTGGCAGTGCGATCGCCGCTGCTTTAGCCAGCGTATGGTTTCAGCAGCAGACTGAACCAACGTCAAGTGCTACCCGAACCGAGGTCGCATCCTCTGCTGCGTCTCCTGCCACACCCAGTTCTGCGATAGCGCCTATAGCCGCATCACCAACTGCGTCGCCAGTGCCCTCCAGCCCTACACCCAGCCCAGCCGCGATCGCATCGCCTGCAGTTGAGGCTAGTCCGGATGTTAGTCCGACCGCCTCCCCAGAAGCCTCTCCAGCCACCTCTCCAGCAGCATCGGCGTCGCCCGCACCACAGCAGTCCACTAGCGTACCTGGACTGCCCACCGGACTCACTGAGCAGGAGGTGATTGCCCAATTGGGCCAGCCGACTCAAACTACCAAGAATGCTTACTGGCCAAA
This sequence comes from Coleofasciculaceae cyanobacterium, assembly GCA_036703495.1. Taxonomy (GTDB): domain Bacteria; phylum Cyanobacteriota; class Cyanobacteriia; order Elainellales; family Elainellaceae; genus Drouetiella. The sequence continues at coordinate 3,368 of DATNOY010000819.1, read as the reverse complement.
CACTCGCTCGGCTCTGTATGAGCTAGTGCCCAATCAAGTCACCCTGGGCTACATTTATGACAAAACCTCAAACCGCTTACGCCAAAGCGAAGTCTCCTTTGCCCCCTCTGTAGATGCCTCAGTCATGCAGACAACCCTGAGTGGCATGTTGGGCAATGTTCCTGCAGCGGTGGCACAAGGACTATCTCAAGTTCAACAGCGCCAGTCTAACCAATATGCCTTCCAGACTGGGCAACTTAAAGGCATCATTGAGCGGAATGATCGCGATCGCATTTACATCGGCGTCTGGGATGCTGACCTGCACTAGCTGCCTGGTTAACGTTTCGCCCTACACTCCTACACCCCGTCCCACCAAAAGTTCATACACCATATTCAGCAGCTTATGTTCAATGTAAGGCTTAGTAATATAGGCAGTTGCTCCCAGTTGAGAGGCTAGCAAACGATGTTTTTCACTACTGCGCGACGTCAGGATGATCACCGGCAGGCTGGCTAAAGCAGGATCCCGCTGACAGTGGCTCAGAAACTCAAACCCATTCATGCGCGGCATTTCCAGATCGCAAATTACGAGCCGCACCGGCGACTGCTGAAGCTGATCCAGCGCTTCCTGTCCATCCTTGGCCTGCAGCACTTGATAACCGGCCTTTTGCAAGGACAGAGCTAGCGTTTGACGGGTCGTAATCGAGTCTTCCACAATTAAAATCGTTGGATCCAAGTCTTTTGAGACTGCCTGACTCTGAGGCAAGGTTACTAAAGGGATTGGGGTTTGAATCGGCAGCTGCTGAGAAGCAGGCAGCACCCGCAGGGCTTCGCCGTTGGGCTGAGGGGGAGCCTCAGGGCTGAAATTGCGACGCTGTTGGGGATCAAAGACTTTGAGTTGAAGCAATTCAGCGACAGCAATTACAGGGGTCAGCCGACCATCTGCTAAGATACTGGCTCCTTCAAGATAAAGGGGACATGCGATCGCCGTACCTAAAGGACGAATGACTAATTCTTGTTCACCCACCAGCTGATCTACAGCTAGACCCACTAACCCCTGAGGACAGCGCACCAGGAGCATATACTGGGACTGAAGCGAAGCAGGGGCAGGCTGGAAAGCCATGGAGCGATAGTCCAGAATTTCTGAGAGCAAATAGACTGGAACCAGCTGCTCTATTCCATCCTGCTGCCATCGCAAAACTTTGCCGCTATCTCGCTGACGAATCTGCTCCGGCTGAGGCACCACAATTTGCTCGATCGCATCGGTGAGTAACGCATAGGGTTGAGTGCCGATCTGACAAATCAGCAGCTTGGCGATCGCCAGATCAAGCGGAATTTTCAGCGTAAAAGTAGTACCCCGATACGGTTCTGAATCAACAGCAATGGAAGCTTGGAGAGTTTGTAACTGATTCCGAACCACATCCAGACCAATGCCTCTACCAGAAAGCGTATTCGCTTCAACCACCGTAGAAAATCCGGGTTCAAATAAGAGATCGGTTAACTGAGACTGGCTCAACCTGCTAGCTTGTTCAGATGAAATCATCTGACGCTCTATTGCCCGTTGCCGAATTCGTTCAAAATTCAGCCCTTCACCGTCATCTCGGATTTCGATCGTTAAATATCTGCTGCGATGGTAAGCACGGATCTCTAACCGTCCCTTTTCAGATTTACCCCGCTGTTGTCGAATCAATCCAGGCTCAATGCCATGATCAAACGCATTTCGGACTAAATGCAAGAGTGGATCATACAGCTTTTCAGCCACCACCTTATCCACCAGCACTTCTGCTCCGTGTATTTCCAGCGCCACCTGCTTATTGTGCAGCGTTTCTAGCTGCTGTAAAACGCTAGGGAAACGATTCAAAATCTCCCCTAAGGCTAGCATCCGAGCTTCTATCAAAGCATTATGGGCATTCGCTAGCAGCAGATGCTGTTTTGTCAAGGTCTGGCTAGCCTGACGAGCAAATAAATCAACCGCCTCCGCCGATTCTGATAGCTGAACCGTATCATCTAACAGCGACTGAACCAGGAGATGAGAGTCGTTATAGCGATCTAGCTCCAGGGCATCGAAGTTTTTGTGGGCGATTGCCGTTGAAAGATAACCATTGTCCTCGGACTGCGTTTCCCTCTGAAATTTCTCTAGCTCAGTTGGTTTCGGGGCTGGAACAGGGGATGAGTCGAGTGGATATTCATAGAGTTGGTTTAACCGTTGCTGATGCCGTTTCAGTTGTTTGACCAATGCTCGAACTTCAGCTTGCAGTTGTTCATTTTGCAAAATCTGGTGGTTTTGATTGGTTAATAGTTCTCCAACGGAATAACTTAGATACTTTAAATCTTCTACATTTACCCGGACTACCTGAGTACGGGAAACCCGCTTTTCTGGGAAAGGAGTGGGTGGCAAACCAGAAGATTGGCGCTGCAGCGGCACGATTTGAATGGCAGTCTCTGGCTGATCCGGGGGTAGATCTGAAGAGACCATTACCAAACTAGTGGTGAGGCTAGTTAAAGGATGGGGCGCAGAGGCAGGCTGCTTACCCTTCAGATCCTCCTCAGATTTAACCAGTTCTGGGAGTTCATCTGGCGCAATGTAGCCTCCCCAGATACTCTCTAGAAGCGGCAGAGCTGGCTCACTTAAATCCGCAGCCTGCTCAACTGACTGAGTTTCCGCAACCTTTGAGGGAGAACTAGGTGGTGCGTTCAGGGAAGGGGGCGAAGCAGCCGGATCGTCGAGAATGAAATTCCAGATGCGTCGCAAGATGCTGCGGGAGCCGCTAGATTTCTGAGAGTCAGCCATAGCCTCTGGAGAAGGGGCAGCTGGTTCGAGTTGAGCTAGATTTGCTGACTTCAGTTCCACCGACGCAGCCAGCACAGAATTGCTCTCTACATGAATCAGCCCGGCTAACTGCTGCAGCGTTCTGGAGGGTTGTCCTCCCTGACTCCGATCGCCCGCTAAGACAGCCGCCTGTCCTGTTTGGAAATCTGCCAACGCACAGCGAGCAATCGTGACTACCTGGTCTGGATGGCGATCTAAAGCCGCGATTGTAGTCCGAGCGATCGCTCCAAACCCAGGCAGATCTAACGACTCTGCTAAACCCAAGAAGACTTCGGCTTGAGTTCTGAGAACGGTAGCAATCGTTTGAGACTGGGCGCTAGCGATCGCAACAGCCATTTGGTCTAATCGCTGAGCGACTCCCACTTCAAACATCGACTGCATGACATCAAAACCCAAATCCGCCGAGGTAGGCAGCTGGGCAGACTCTCCCATCCAGTCGCCCAGTTTCCCTTGCAACTGAGCAAACACAGTAGTAGCCCGGTCAAGCACCTCAGCATTGCTGCCCCCGGTCTCAGTCAGTTCAGTAGACAGCGCCAAAGAAAGACATTCATAGCCTTCAAAC
>DATNOY010000818.1:0-3151 GCA_036703495.1 Coleofasciculaceae cyanobacterium | reverse complement strand
CGTAACGGGTTTGCAGCTCAATCCAGAAGGTGCGGGGCAATAGCTCATAGAGGGCATCCCCAACGCTAAAACCCAGCAAATTTCCACCTCTAGGATCTGCAACCAGCAAAACACTGCGATCGTCCAATCCCCAAAAGTCTTTAACAGCCCGACCCGGAGTCCGATCAAACTGAGTCAAGACTCTCAGCTTCCAACCTGTTTCTGATTCAAACTGGTCTAGATCTTTGTCTAGCTTCTCTTGCTGTAGGGTAGTTAGAGAATCGGCTAAGTCAATAATATTGGTGCGAACATTGGGCAGGAGATCAGGATTGTCGTAGGCTTGAGCGGCAGGTGCGATCGCCCAGGTCAAAAGCATTAACGAAAATGCGGCGAAGAAGCTAAATAGTTTTTTCAAATGAGCTTGCGACATTTGCAGTTCTGAACTAGCCCTAGAGAACAGGATGGGTAAATTGCTGAAAAAGATCAACACCATACATAAACAATTAGAAGACAATTGTTTACATTTGTTAACCTTAATCTCATCTTACCACTACTCCAGCGATCGCCCCAATGCAGTCACCTGCGATTGCAGCGCTCCTATGTCCGAGATCGCTTACTCATACTTGGGTCATCCAGCGGCTGAGGCTCGGACAGGTTTTGCTCAAGCTGGGGAAATTCTTCAGCGGTTTGGGAATGAGGGTGGCGTGAATAGGGTGCAGCCCTTAGCCCAGAGTCAGTGAACGCCCGCTCCTCTTCCTGCAACTCCTCTTCCTGCAACTCAAAGGGAGTTCTAGAAGCAGGCAAGCGGTTCAATGAAGCAGTGGGGCGCGTCGCAGCAGGTCTGCGAGTTGCCTCAGCTTGGCTGCTATCCAGGCGATTGAATGTATTCCAAGCGGCTTTTACGCCTGCAAACAGACTACGGGTTGTAGTTTGCGCCTGCTGGGCCTGTTTTTTAACGCTGCCGATGCTTTGATCGACTTGTTGCACGACGCGACCTGCACCTTGTACCCCCTCGCTCACATCCTCTTTCAGATCTGTAATCTCCATCCCTGTGAGCCGAATGGCTTCCAAAGTGGGCGGCAGTTCTCGGCTGAGGGTATCAAAAAGTTTTTCTGCGCTGCGGGACGCTCGCGCTAACTCTCGAAAGGCAGGAATTGCTGCCACCAACACAGCCGTGAGGCTGATGGCAACCAATAAGATAGATAGTCCTAGCCAAAATAGAGGATCCACTACAAATACTGCCTACAGAATGCCCGAATCTTTGATCTGAGGACGAGCCTCAGTCATTGTGCGCGGTTCAACTTGTTCAATTGCTTGGCGCTCTCGTTGGCTAGCTTCAATGCCTGCGGCGATCGCTTCTCGCAAGCGGGTTAGAGTGCCATCCCAGTTGCGCAGGGCCGTCTCAGATAAGCGATCGGCCTGCAGCTGCACACTTGTCGAAAGATCCTCCGCTAGCTCAGGGAGAGCATCCGCCGATTTTTTAAGCAACTGCCGAGTTTCTCGGCCTGATTTAGGAGCCAATAGCAACCCTGCGACTGCACCAATTGCGGTTCCTAGCAACACCCCCCCAACAAACAACCCGGATGATCCCGAACGGTTTTCTGACATGCTCTCAGTCTCTACTTCAACACGGATTGAATAATATCTCAGGAATAGATTTTACTCTACACACTTTTAGCGTAAGCGAAGCAGCATTGATTTGACAGAGCCATAACCAGCGGCATGGATCCTTAGAGTTGGAATTGACGGAGGAGCGATCGCCAAATTGACGAGCGTCCTTTAGTCAGAGATCGGGGGTTGCGCTGGTGTTGACGGCGGGTGTACCATCGCCAGACAAATTGGCTCAGCCCCGTTAAAGCTAAGACCTGCTGCGCTTTTTGCAGTTGCAGTTCCAGTTGGCGATAGCGCTGGCGCAGTTGGCTAGTGCCGACTTGCTTGCGAATGATGGCTCTAGGCGCACCCGACAAAACGGCATAGGTTCTGCGTTCAGCTAAAGTCAGCGTATCGGCGACTTTGGCCAGGGTTCTGCTCATTCGCCAGACTTTGTAGGCTGCGTATAAACAGAGCAAGGCAATCAGTAGATTTATCACCACTACAACTGTCACCATAGCCGCCACCTGTGCCTTGCACTGTCTTTCGAAAAACCGTTACTCGTTATTATAAATAGCTGACAAAATTCCGGACTCTGTCAGATTGCCGATCGCCAGCGATTGCAGTAGTTCAAACTGCCACTGGTGGAGAAAGGGGGCAGATTGTGTAGAAAGATGATGCAACTGACCGATCTGGCAAATAATAGAGGCGGCTTTTGTCTGGTGATGCTTAAACCACTGCGCCAGAGGATGCTGCCACTGATCTAAGAAATCTTGAAGGATTTGGCGATCGCGAGGGCTCACTTGATCCGTCGTTACGCTATAGCAGCGATCGCTCTCTGGCAAGGGACTGCTGCTGTCCAATGCTTCTGCCAGTAAAGCATCCCATTCGGCAGCCAAGAGAGGCGGCAGCATGGCTAAGGTATATTTTTTTCGAGCTTTGAGAGCGATACCGCCAATCACCGGTTCACCAGTTGCCTGCAAAAAGGGGTAGAGCTGCTTAAAGAAGAGCTGCACTACTTCTCGTTCAATCGCCAGTCCCAGCTTTAAGCCTGCCTCCGAATAATCTACCACCGCAGCCGTGAACGCCTCAGATTGAATGGCATGCAGGCTTTTATAAGCAGCAGTCAAATCTCGCTGGCTAGATGGGCTGAGCCGATTCCAGACCGATTCGCCCAATTGAGCCTTGAGGGATCGCTTGATCTCCTCTGGTTTGGCTGGCGCAGTGGGCGATCGCCGGGGGGCTGCGTCAGCGGCGATCGCGGCTTCCCGCTCTAATGGCTGAATGGGTATTTGAATTGCTGGAGCCTGATCGACCTGAGCGGTAAGCGGGCTGGGCAGCTGATTTGAATTGAGCGGCTGATTTAATAAGCGCAGCTGTTGAGTTAGGTGGGCAATTTGCTGATCCTTTTCGGCTAATTGCTGCTCTCTTATTTCAAGCAGCTGGCTTTTCTCAGCCAACTCCAGCGCACAAAGGGCAGCCCGAATCAAGTTGAAGTAGTAAGGTTGAGAAACATCAATGATGTCGGCATCCTCTCGTCGCTTACCCAAAAAGCCTTGGCGCTGTTGTGGATGAACCACTA
>DATNOY010000817.1:0-18146 GCA_036703495.1 Coleofasciculaceae cyanobacterium | reverse complement strand
TTGCTTAATCAACCTGAAACCGTCATCACTGATCCAGAGTTTCTTAAAGTGGCGCGTCGCGCCAGAGCAGCCTGTCAGCAGCGAGTGTGGCAGCAGTAACCTGCTCCTTATAGGACATTTACGAGGTAGGACAGATTTGGGTTTCATAGGAAATGTAGTGCTCTGTTGAGCGTGCGGTCTGTCTGCTATAGCGAACGAAGGGTTAGTTAGGACAAAGATTGAAAGCATGATCAACCGCATCCCAAAACTCCTCAAACTGATGTGCCGTTTTGCGGAGCCAGTGCTTGAGACGTGCCCAAAACTTCTCAATTTTGTTTAAGTCTGGAGAGTAGGCAGGCAGAAATAAAAGCTTGCATCCTGCTGCCTCAATCAGCTCCTCGATGGCAGCAGACTTGTGGAAACTGGCGTTGTCCATGACCACCACTTGCCCCGGTTGCAATGCAGGAACCAACAATTGCTCCACCCAAACCTCGACCAAAGCAGTGTCACAGTAGCCCTTAAACGTCATCGGAGCCAGCAATTGTCCGTTACCCCAAGCGGCAATCATACTGATCCGACAGGTGCGATGTCCCAATTTTTCGGCTTCAAAACGCTGACTTTTGTGACACCAACCATAGGGATAGTCGAGAGTATTGTCTGCCCCTGACTCGTCCATATAGACGATCTGCTCAGCAGAATACCTTGCTAACGTTTCTCGAAATGCTTCGCGCTTGGCTTCATCCCCCTCTCGATAGCGATACGTCTTTTTTTTCGCGTGAACTCGATTCGCTTCAAAGCTTTGCCAATCGTGCGATCGCTGATGGGTTCTGACCACTGCTCCGCCATGTCCTGCTGGGTTAAATGTCCGTGACGCTGGGCAAAATCACGAAACTGTTCGAGGTCAGTAATCTTGGGTTGAGGTCCGCGTCGGTAGTCCCGAATTGCTCCTACCGTTCCTGTTTGTTGCCGCCGCTTCAACCACAAATTTAGCGTGTTGCGACTGATGTTAAAGGTCTGACAAACTTGACTCTGACGCTCACCCCGATCAATGGCATCCACTGCTTTTTGACGCAGATCATCACTGTAGGGGGAAGCCATTGCTCGATACCTCAAACTGAACTCATCTATTCTCTATCTTACGTCCTAACTAACCCTTCGACTGCTATTAGGAACGTGAATTTAATAAAACCCAAAACTTAATTTTTGAAAGCGCAGCATTGCTGCGCTTTCAAAAATTAAACATAAACCCTTAAAACCTTGCGCCGCCCGCGTAGGGTTTTAGATCTGGTTTTTAATGACGCCGAGGGACTTGTTTTCTTGCACATCCCTAAGCTTGAGGGTTCAAAGCTTGGTCGGCATATAGGGTGACTGTAAACAAAGTCCCGACTCCCACTTCCGTGGAAACGGCAATTGTTCCCTGATGCGCATCGACACATTTTTTGACAATGGACAGCCCCAACCCCGTACCCTGAATCCGTCCGACGTTGATGCCGCGATGGAAGGGTGTAAACAGCTTGGCCAGATCTTGTTTAGGCAGTCCAATGCCCTGATCTTGAATTTGAAATTCAACCCGATCGGACTCACACCGGAGGTCAAACTTGACCTCACTGTCTTCCGGGGAGTACTTGATGGCGTTCTCTAGCAAGTTCGTCAAAATATGTTGCAACAGTTTGGTATCCAGCTGATAAAAGGGACGGATGGTTTCACTGCATCCCTGAACCGCCAAAATCAGCTGATGTTCTGTAGTGGAACGCGATCGCAGATCTTCCATCAGACTAGAGCAAAACCCAAAGATATCGACCGGAACAGGCTGGCACTGAAACTGCTCCCGGTCTACCTCACTGACTACTAAAACATCCGTAATCAACTGCGACATTTCCTGAATCACCGTCTTAGCCCGCCGAATATGAGCCAGCCGCTTTTCGGGGGTCAATGATTCTGGCTTTTCCAGTAACCCCAAGGTGATTAACAGGGCCCCTAGCGGATTGCGAAATTCATGCGAAACAATGGAGACAAATTGGGATTTGAGTTCATTCAGCTGCCGCTCCTTCTCCAAGGCTTGTTGAACGGCTTGTTCGGAGCGATGGTTAGCCAGAGCCATCTGGATGGCAATACTGAGATCTTGTTCGGCAAAGGGTTTGACAACATAACCATGGGGGTGGCTGGCGATCGCCTCGGTTAACGTACCTTCGTCGGCATGGGCAGTCAGAAAGACAATCGGCACATTCATCTGTTGGCGAATGCACTCCGCCACCTCAATGCCATTTTTTTCGCCTTGCAGATAAATATCCATCAACACCAGATCAGGGTGGGTTTTGTCCACCAGTTCCAGCGCTTTTTCAGCACAATTGGCAGTTCCAGCGACACCATACCCCAGCTTGTTTAAATGCCGTTTGATATCCAACGCAATCACCCATTCATCCTCGACAATGAGGATGTTTAAAGAAGATGAGGGTTTTAGCATGCCGAGATCTTTTTCCTGAACGTGACTTTGAATCGACTCCCTGCTTGGCGGTCTAATTCAATCTTTCCCCCAAGTTGTTCCGTTAAGCCATAAACCAACTGCATGCCGAGTGAGTCGGTCTGCTGCGGATCAACATGGGCCGGAATGCCAATTCCATCATCTTGAACAATCAAGCAGTAGTTCTCAGTACCCTCCAGCCAAAATTGCAGTTTAATTTCGCCTTGCTGATGGGGGAACGCATACTTGAGCGCATTAGAAACTAGCTCATTGATAATTAAGCCACAGGGAACAGCTGTATCTAGATCTAGCTCCAGATCAGCCAGATCTAGAATAACTCGGATAGCGGAAGGGGTGGAGGTATAAGATCGAACTACATTATTCACCAAGTCGCGAATGTATTTTGCCGCATTAATGTGGGCGAGATTGTTGGAACGATACAGCCGTTCATGGATCAGCGACATCGTTTTTACCCGTTGCTGGCTTTCGCGCAGCAGCTTCAACACCGCCGGGTCATCCACACTACCCGATTGCAGATGCAGCAAGCTAGAAACCATTTGCATATTGTTCTTGACTCGGTGATAGACCTCTCGCAGCAAGACTTCTTTTTCCTTCAGGGAATTGCGGAGCTGTTCTTCCATTTGCTGCCGCTCTCGCAATTCAGCTTGGAGTTGCCGGTAAAGTTCAGACTGTTGAATGGCGATCGCTAGCTGATCCGCAATCTGTTTTAGCAGATCCATTTCCCAGGCTTGCCAATGACGCGGCGCTGAATTTTGGTAAATGGCCAATAAGCCCCACAGCTGCCCGCCTGAGAAAATAGGGGCGATCGCATAGGCTCTGGCTTGAAACTGTTCTAGCAGAGCAATATGGCAAGTTCGGTGCCCCACGGTATAAATGTCGGACACGGCAAAGTTTTCATGATTTTTGTAACGGCCGCCTTGGGTCTCTTGCAAATGGGTATCTTCCCAAACTCTGACAACCGTTGGGTCAACCAGGTTAGCCCAACCCGCACCGACTGACTCGGCAATAAAATTGCCGCTCCAATCTGGATTAAACCGATAAACCGCCACTCGATCCGCCTGCAAAGTCTGTCTTACTTCGGTGACAGCCGTGGACAGCGTTGCATCTAGATCAAGAGACTGACGAATTTCCTGAGTGACGAGCCGGAGCAGATGCTCTTGCCTCACCTGATGCCGGATTGCCGCCTCTGCCTGCTTGCGATCGCTAATATCCTGGATGACCGCAATAAAGTATTTAGGTGTGCCCAGGTCTAGTGGCCCCAATTCCCGCATCAACGAAACCGTCAACTCTGTCCAAACGGGGAAGCCATCCTTATGGACATAGCGCTTTTCTAGGGAGTAAGTTTCACATTCCCCAGCTAGCAGCTGGCGAACATGGCTTAAATCTGTTTCCAGGTCTTCGGGGTAGGTAAGTTCTTGAACAGTTCGTTCTAAGAATTCGGAAGGAGTGTAGCCTACCAGATCACACAGCTTTTGATTCACTTCTAGCCAACGACCATCCAGGGCCACATGGGCAACGCCGACGGCGGCCTGGTTAAAGGTAGCCCGAAATCGAGTTTCACTCTCACGCAGGGCGGCTTCCGTCTGCTTGCGATCGGTAACATCCATGGAAATTCCGATCATTCTGATTGGCTGCCCCTGATCATTCAGGATATATGCCCCTCGCGTGTAGCACCAATGGATGCTGCCATCCCAATGCACCACCTGAAACTCACACTCGTAGGCCGAGCGAGCCTGCAAGGCTTGCAGCAGTGCTTGCGTCACGCGTTCTCGATCATCGGGATGCAATCGCTGCAGGAACAGCTCATGCGTGGGAACGGGACTGATTTCGACCCCGTTTTCATCTAGCACCCGTCCCGTATTGTCGGTGTAAAACCCCAGCAAATTATAGTTTTCGAGAGACCAGGTTTCCAGGTGAGTCACCATGTCCCATTCCCAGGTTCCCATGCGGGCTACCGATAACGCCAGACGCAGCTGAGTCGTGCGTTTTGCCACCCGTTGCTCTAGTTCCTGGTTAAGCTGCTGCAAGCAGTGTTCCACCACTTTGCGATCGCTAATATCTCTGGATACCGTTGTGATCACCCAGCAGTTTGCGGTTTCATCTCGGCGGGAGGTATAGGACTCCATCATCCAGCGCAGGGAGCCATTTTTATGCCGAAAGCGATATTCGAGTGTGCCGGTGCGTCCGGCAAAGAACTGGTCAAACCCTTCCCGCTCAATCGTTTTCCAATCTTCTGGCAACACCCGCGAACGCCAGAGATAGGTATCTGCCATGAGTTCCTGGGAGGTGTAGCCATAGACTGACTCACAGCCTGCGGAGTAGTAGTTATGCTCCCAGTCCCGGTTGGCATAGAGCCGAAAGCTGACGATGGCAGCATCGGCATGGTCTAGCACATCTCTGAGCCTGGCTTCCGAGGCTTGCAGCGCAATTTCCAGGTGTTTGCGCTTAGTAATATCTTCTGCCAACCCAACAAAGCGGACTGGAGTACCGGCTGCATCATACACCACCATAATTTCGGCTGAGATCCAGCGGACTGCTCCATCCGGTCGAATAATCCGGTATTCACGTTGGACGGGATTGCCCTGCATTTGTGCCGCTACAGAAGCCTGCACATGCGGCAAGTCGTCTGGGTGAATTGCCTCCATCCAGACTTGAGGATTTTGCATCAGGGCTTCCCGGGAGCGTCCCCAAATGGTTTCATAGGCAGGGCTGACGTAAAGAAACCGATCAGGATGGAGCGATCGCACCAGGAACAGTTGCGGAATCGTATTAGCAATTTCGCGAAATCGTTCTTCGCTTTCCTGGAGGGCCGCTTCGGCTGCTTTGCGATCGGTAATATCTCGACAAATACAGACATGAGCCAGTTGCCCATCCCATTCCACGTTGTTAGAGCTAATCTCTACCTCATAGATAGAACCATCCTGACGCCGATGGCGAGTTTGAAAGGTGTGTTTGCAAAAGTTAAAGTCAACCATTTTTGGGTCAAATTCTGCCTCAGCCCACTGAACATCAAAATCTTTAAGATTTAACGTATGGGTTTCGGCTAAGGAATAGCCCAACATCTGGGCAAAGCTGGGATTCGCTTCTATGACATCTCCGGACTGATCAAGAATGACAATGCCATCTACGGAAGTATTGAGGAGGGCTGTCCGACGCAGCATTTCTTGCGCCAGCGCTGCCTCAATTTGTTTGCGATCGCTAATATCAATCATCAGACCCACCAACTTCACCAGCTGATGATCCTCTACGACCACGGTGACAATATCCTCTATCCAAACCGTATGACCAGCGGCAGCTATCATACGGTATTCAAACCGATGATTTCGCTGCTCTAATTGGGCAGTCAAACAACTCTGCAGCGCTCCCTCCCGATCTTCGGGATGCAGATGATTCACCCAAAAATCTGGTTCTAGCCATTGCGCTAGCGGGTAGCCCAGAATCGGCTCGGCTGGCTGACTGACAAATGTAAACCTACAGGTTTGGGGATCATATTCCCAGACGATGCTGCTAATGGAGTTCAACAGATCGCTGTAGCCTGGTTCCGTCTGCCCCAGCAGGTGAGTGTGCAGATGTTTGATGGCTGGCTGGCTCGGCAGCGCCCTAGCAGTCTGGGTCACAGGCGGTGCCTTTTGCCAAACCTCCGAAACGGCTTGCAGCAGACGCGGCAAATTGTCGGCGGACTTGACGATATAGTCCTCTAATCCAGCTTTCATGGCCGCAACCGCCATCTCCAGGTTGTCGCAGCCAGCAAACATGATGACAGGGCGATCGCAGCTTCTACCAAGAGTCTGCAAAACCTCCAATCCGGTCGTCCAGGGCAACTCGTAGTCGGTGATGATTAAATCAAAATTTTTAGCTGCCAGCGCTGGAGTGAGCTGCTCCGGCTTAAAGATTTCCTCAACCTCAACCCAGGGAAATTCCTGGATCAGCGCTTGAAGCGTAAGCGCCCGATCGCCCGGATGACTATCAATTAGCAAAATCCGCCGTGGCGGTCGCGCTAGGTTCATTTATAGGCTCATCTATATCAATCTATAAAAGGTCTAAACCTTAATACTGCCCACTCACACAGCTTGACTCTTATCCTAGTTGGAATCTCATGCATTTTCAAAAACCGCTTGGGAATTTCTGGTGAAAATGCACCCTAGTGCGCCTTAAGCTGGCAAAAAATCTAAGTTAAACCAACGCTAGCGGGCATCGCTCATTTCAACAAGGTTTTAATCGGTCAGCATCAGCCTTACGGGGTCTGTCCAGTCAAGCCGGAGCTGAAAGTGAGCATCGCCACCGTTAATGGCAATCTCGATCCAACCATGGCTACCAATCAAGGCGATCGGGTGACCGGGTGCCACATCGCTATAGGCTCGCCCGCCGGGAATCGTCAGGCGATTGACTACCACTGACCAGGCATGATGGCGCACACAGTCGCCCGGAATATTGGTAATCACGTTGCCGAAGCGATCGATATGTTGAATATTGCCAACATAGCCATCAGGCACTTTGTTGCAAGCCGGAATCGCCAAGGCCGTTAGGGTAGCCGGATCGATCAGCGCTCCAACATCGGTGATCGGCACACCGCTCGCCAGATGAGCGCTGACAGGCGCAAAGATATCTCGCCCGTGAAAAGTATGGCTGGGTTTAGCCACTCTCCAGTAGCGAGTGTTGGTCAGCTCCACGGCCCGAACGATGGATCGCTGCTGCACCAGTTCGGTAAACACCCCATTATCTGGGCCAACCAACAGCCCATCCGTCAGTTCAATGGCGATCGCCCGCCGACTGCCCCCCACCCCTGGATCAACCACCGCCACATGGACGGTGTGGGCAGGAAAGTAGGGATAGGCGTTGATTAAATTGAACTGGGCTGACGTGATGTTTTGGGGCGGAATTTCGTGGGTTAAATCAACCAGGGTCAAAGTCGGGTTAATTTGCAGCATCACCCCTTTCATGACGCCCACGTAGACATCATTTGCCCCAAAATCGCTCAATAGCGTGATCAGCCGGTTGCGAGTCATAATCCGGTCAAGTCTCCGGTAAGGGCGACTGCTGCCGCACATATTCGTAGGTGGCGATCGCCCCGGCTATCTACACATTGAACGATTCCACCAGCCCATATTGAGGAATGCTGATGGAGCGATCGCAGCGCTGTGAAATCGCTGGAGGAATACCAGTCAACTCCTGCCCTAAGACGAGAACAGTCTGCTGGGGAAAGGCAAATTCGGTAAGGGGGATGGCATCAGGACTGGACTCCAGGGCGATTAGACTATAGCCTGCCTGCTGCTGTTGGGTTAGCCACCGATCCAGATCTTGGGGTGGGCAAGCCAGGAGCGGCTGCCAGTGGTGGCTAGAGGCTGCCAAATTGCGAAAAGCGGGGGTTTGGGCGATCGCTAAATTAGGCAGCACCAGTGCCTCTAGCCGAAAGGCTTCAGCAGTTCGGCACAGCCCACCCAAGTTGACCGAGCTATGCACCAGAGAGGCGCAGAGGATCAGAGGATGGCGAGGGAGTTGCGCATAGCGATCGCGGCTGATCTCGCGGGTTACTGGGGTACGAGTTACAGGAGTACGGGTGATTGGGGTACGGGTCACGGTGCTACGAGCCACGGGAATACGACTGGCAGGCTTACGACTGGCAGGCTTATGACGGGCAGACTATCGTCCACCAACCACAACATTCTGAATGCGGACATGGGGGCCGCCGACGCTGACCGGCAGAGGAGACTGTCCGCCTTTGCCACAGCCGCCATTTTTATAGACGGCATCGCTGCCGATCGCATCAATATCTTTCAAGGTCTGAAAAACGTTACCACTCAAGGTGACATCGCTCACCGGCTCGGCCAATTGGCCATCGCGGATCATGTAGCCCTCGGCAGCTGCGAAGGTAAACATTTCGCCGTTCGTTTGTCCGCCCAGCATCCGCACCGCATAGACGCCTTCTTCGACATCGCTAATCATCTCTTCAAAGGTGCGATCGCCCGATTCGATGCCGGTGTTGGTCATCCGGACAATCGGCGGATAGGTAGCCCCCAAAGCCCGGGCATTGCCGGTAGGCGCTTCATGCATCTTGCCTGCGGTTTCCAGGCTGTGCAAGCGCTGGGTGAGGATGCCATCTTTAATCAAATATTTGCGCTGCGCCGGAACACCTTCGTCATCGTACTTCAGCGAACCGGGCAATCCTGGAATGGTGGCATCATCGACCACATTTAGTTGGGGAATGGCGATCGGCTTACCCAGCACCAACAGCTCCTGCATGCGGGGATTTTCATAAACAAAATCGGCTTCAGACAAATGTCCAAACGCTTCGTGAATAAACACGCCAGAAAGATAGGGATCTAGAACGACCGTATACTGCCCGCCTTTGACGGGCTTGGCATCCAGTTGGCGCACTGCCCGTTCTGCCGCACTGCTCACCTGCGCTTCGAGACCCGCCAGCACACCATAATCCGATCGGGAATGCACAGACTCAAACCCCTGGCGGACGACATTGCCTTCGCCTCGCGCCACCACGCCAAATCTGCCGTTCACATCCAGTCGCTCTTGGGCGATGCTGCTACCCAAGGAGTTGACAAAATAGGTGGTACGGAAGCGATCGCCATAGCCCACCATCGTGGTCTGGATGCGGGGATCAAAGTCCAATAAAATCTGGTTGTAGGTTTCAATCAGCTGTCGCTTCGTATCCAGGCTGATGCCGCGTGGGTCTTGGACTAGCTCTACCGACACATAGTCTTGAATGGGTTCAATGCTGGCTAGCTCGGTCGTTTCTTTACCAATCAACCGGGCCTGGGCGATCGCATCTTCAATCCGATCTTTCAAATCTGCCAGGCCGCTAAAGGTAACAAAACTCCAGCCGCCTTTGTGGCAGGCTCGGACGTTTCCTGCCAAAGAAAAGCTGCGATCGACTGCATCTAGCTGTTTGCCCCGATAGGAAATTGCCGTCGATTCACCTTGCTCTAGCCGAATTTCTAGATAATCTACGCGATCGCGGTAGGGGGCGATCGTATCGAGCAATCGATCCTGCAATGAAAGAGATGTAACCACGGGCATTTTCCTCAGGACAGATGGGCAAATCCTGCTTACTAGTTTAGACGAGATTGATGAGAGGGCGATCGAGCCGACCCCGGATTCGGAGTATAGCCATTGCCAAAATTCTTATGCTATAGCTGTAGCAAATTTACTTTTTTGCTCCCTTATGCCCCCAGATTTCTCCGGTCAGAACCTGCGCGGACGCAACTTCAAAGGGCAAGACCTGACCGCAGCCAATTTTAGCCATGCTGATATTCAAGGGGCAAACTTTACCAACGCCGATCTGAGAGAAGCCAACTTTACCCACGCTAAAGCAGGACTGCATCGCCGTTGGGCGATCGCTTGTTTCATGGCCTCGTTTGTTCTATTGGTTGTAGCAGCATTTTTTGCAGCGGTGGCAGAATATTGGGCTGCCAACTTCTTTATTTCCAGCTCTCACAATTACAACCCCACTGCGGGAATAGTTGTCCTGGGAATTCTGATGCTTTTCTTTACCCTGCTCACCTGGCAAGGATTAGAAACCGCTTTAGGAGGAACCATTGTTGTTGGGGCTGGAGCGGGAGCTGTGGCTGCTGCTAGTGCAGTCGCGGTTGGGACTAGCACTGGCGCTGCCACTATTGCGGGTGCCAGTGCCAGCACTGTGGCTGCGGCTGGGGCAGTGGCGGTCGCGCTGTCGCTGGCGATCGCTGTTGTGATGATTGTCGTTGACCCGGTTGCCAGCGCTGTTGTTAGTACTGTTGCTAGCACGATGGCGATCGCAGGCACTGTGGCTGCGGCTGGCGCTGTCACGGTTATGGCTGCCGTCGTTGGCACTGCCACGATCACGGTTATGTTACTCAGCAGCTATGTCGCTTGGCGGGCCCTCAACCGAGATCAAAAGTATGCCTTGATTCGTGACATCGCCGTGGCAATGGCGGCGGTTGGGGGTACCTCCTTTCGAGAGGCTAATTTAACCGATGCTATCTTTACCCAAGCAAAGCTCAAGAGCAGCGATTTCCGAAGAGCAACCGTCACCCAAACCCTGTGGCGCAGTGCCAAACAGGCAGACCTGGCTAGAGTAGGGGGCACCCTGCTGCAGGATGCCGATGTGCAGGACTTACTGGTGACAGGGCAGGGCCGAAACAAGCGGTATGGGAATTGCAACCTCAAGGGTGCCAACCTCTCAGGAGCCGAACTGGCAGACGCCGATTTCACCGAAGCCGATCTCAGCGGTGCCACTTTGGAGGGCGCAAGTCTAGAACGAGCAAACTTGACTAAAACTCAGGCCTTAGGCACAAACTTCCATCAGGCGAACCTGACCGGAGCCTGTCTGGAAGCCTGGAATATTGACAGCACCACTCAGCTAGACGGAGCCATTTGCGAGTATGTCTATCTGCTCAGCGATCAACGCGAACGCCGACCCAGCAGCGGCAACTTTGCCCCCGGCGAGTTTACCAAGCTGTTCCAAACCGTCCTCAGCACCCTTGATCTGATCTTTCGCAACGGCATCGACTGGAAAGCCTTCACCTACTCCTTCAACCAACTCGTTTTGGACAATGAGGGCACCGAACTTTCCATCCAAAGCATTGAAAACAAAGGCGACGGCGTGGTAGTGGTGCGGGTCAATGCCCCTCTCGGTGCTAATAAAGCCAAGCTGCACAGCGAGTTTAATCAAACCTACGACACCGCCATCAAAGCCCTGGAAGCCAAATATCACGCCGAACTGAAAGCCAAAGACGAACAGATTACCATCTACCGCCAGCAGAGTGCCGATATGCAGGAGATCACGCGCCTGATGGCCAGCCGACCCGTTACTGTTGAAGTAAACGCCACAGCCGAGAGTAAATCTATGAACGACAGCACCGACTCCAGCCGCAACATCCAAGTTGGCAACATTGGCGGAGACTTCAACGCCAGCGGGGCCGCCCTCAATTTAGGCGAAATCAGCGGCACCGTTAGCCACACCATCAATCAACTGCAAACCGCCGCCACGCCCACCGCCACCCAACTGGCAGAGCTACTCAAGCAACTCCAAACGGCGATCGAATCGGAACCTAACCTGCCACCCGCCGACAAAACCGAAGCCCTAGAGCAACTCAGCACTTTGGCCAAAGCCGGACAGAATCCTCAAGACGGCACACTCAAAAAGCTCTCCAGTACAGCAGTAAAGGTGATTAAGGGAACGATCGCCGCTCTGCCTTCAACTGCGTCTCTAGTCCAGGCTTGCAGTGAGCTATTGCCTACAATTATTCATCTGTTGGGGCTATAGATTAAGAACAACCAGTCTAGGACATTCACAACCTATCAAGACGATCAAGATTCCCAGGAGGGGCGTATGCCGATTGGTATTGAGATTGAGAGCCAGCTGAAAATCATGCTGCAAGAATTTCGAGAGGCTTTGGAATCTTTGTATGGCGATCGCTTCATTCAACTCATCCTCTACGGTTCCCATGCCCGCCACGAAGCCACAGAGGATTCCGATATTGACGTCATGGTGGTTTTGCGAGGCACCGTCTCCCCCGCCACAGAAATTCTTCGCATGGGGAAAATTAAGACAGATCTCAACCTGAAATATGATGAACTCCTTTCAGTTGTTCCCATCTCAGAAGTAGACTTTCAACAAAAAATCACGCCCTTCACAGAAAACGTCCGCCGGGAGGGCATTGCTGTGTGAGCCAAGTTAAACAATTTCTCAATTTAGCGAGGGAAGAACTCGAAACGGCTGAACTTCTACTAGAGAACGATCGCTATCGTGCCTGCATTTCTCGGTCATACTATGCGATGTATCACGCAACTCAAGGTTTGCTACTCTCCGAAGGATTGAGTAGCCGCACCCACAAAGGCATGATCAAACTTTTTGGACAACATTTCGTCAAAACGGGCAAACTCTCTACAGACTTAGCGAGGGCGCTAGGAGATGTCTACGATCTGCGGAGACTCAGCGATTATGATGAAACCTTTCTCCTAAATCGTGAGCAAACGCGATCGATTGTAGAATCTGCCCGTATGTTCATCAGGGAAGCATCAGGTTTACTCAATCCGTAGAAGCAGCGATCGCGAATCCCTAGCTCAGTCGCAAGTAGCTCAGTCGCAAGTAACTCAATCTCAAGTAACTCACTAAAGCAACTCAGTCTAAAGCCGCGATCGCGGTCACAATTTGCTGAGAGATAAACGGCAAAATCGCCTGATTTTTGGCTTGGGCCTTGCCCTCAGTAAACACCACCACAATGTAGGGACGGCGATCGGGCAATTCCACATAGGCCGCATCATGGCGAACCTGGCTTGTTTCTCCCGCTTTCGACCACAGCTGGGCGGTGGGTGGCAAACCCGCACCCAGAAAGCCCGTCACCTGATTGTCTGGATGAGCCGATAGCTCTGCCGGATCGAGGCTGCGTTTCATGAGGGACATCAAGGATTGCGATCGCTCCGACGATACCGTTACCCCGCCAATGATGCTGTGCAGCAGCTTAGCGGTAGCATTCGTAGTCAGTCGATTGCGGTTTTCCAGCCGTTCTCCCAAAAAAGCTCGTTCTCTGCCATACGCCCCATCGCACCAGGTTTTTTGATTAACGTTGATGCCCTCAAACTCATCCCAGCCCAGCGTTTGAAAATAGCGATTGACAATATTCCGCTGATATTTCCAGGTTTCAAAAGGAGCAGACGGCAGTTCTGGGCCGCTGGTGGTGCCCGTCAGCACATCGACCACCAAACTCGTGGCATCGTTGCTGGAATCCACAATCATGTCTCGCAGGGCCCGATCCAGTTCTGCCGAAGGCTGTGTCATGCCTGTTTCTAGCCATTCCTGCACAGCCACCCCATAAAACAGCTTAATCACGCTAGCGGGGTAAATGGGTTCTGTTCCCCGATAGGCAAATCCGCGGCTGCCATACTTCCAAAACTCTGCAGGCGTTAAGGCTCCCCCTGTATTCACAGGAACCGGCTCATCATAAACCACCCAGGTCAGGGCAATTTGGTCAGGTGCCAGTTCTGGAAACGCAAACCAGGTTGCCTGGAGGATGCGATCGCCCCACTCATTCAGGGCATCATCAGGTCGGAAGAAACTCATGAGTTGGATAAGAAGGAATCGAGAACTATTATGGGCGATGATGAGAGGATGTGGGCTGACCCGCTCCCTCCTTCACCCTTCATCTATTCCGCCGTGGTTTCTATCCCAGAGCTGCAAGCCGCGATCGAAGCGGCTCAATTCATTGAGTATCAGTGTCAGGCAAATCTGAATTTGTACGATTCGCCAGATCTGGAGGGCTTGGCAACGCAGGCAGTAGCAGGGCGGCAGTTGCGGTTAGCTGCTCTAGACGCTTCCCAAAAAATTGGGGGGCAGGCGGTGCAGGTGCGGCTCTGTGAGGATGATTATCCCGGCTGGCTACCGCTAGAAGATCTGGATTTGATTGAAGTGGCTGAGGCTCCCTATCGAGCGATCGCCCTTTCCGAAGCTGAGATTCGCGATCGAGTGCCCCAGGTGATTGCCTTCACTCAGCAGGCGATGGCGCAGCAGAATCGCTATCTCTGGGGAGGAACGGTCGGGCCTAACTATGACTGCTCCGGGCTGATGCAAACTGCCTTTGCGGCAGCAGACATTTGGTTGCCCCGCGATGCCTACCAGCAAGAGGAATTTGTGCAGCCGATCGCATTGACAGACCTACAGCCAGGGGATCTCGTGTTTTTTGGCACCCCTGCAAAAGCGACCCATGTGGGACTGCACCTGGGAGAAGGCTACTATATTCACAGCTCTGGAAAAGATCAGGGGCGGAATGGCATTGGCATTGA
Organism: Coleofasciculaceae cyanobacterium; assembly: GCA_036703495.1. Taxonomy (GTDB): domain Bacteria; phylum Cyanobacteriota; class Cyanobacteriia; order Elainellales; family Elainellaceae; genus Drouetiella. The sequence continues at coordinate 3,910 of DATNOY010000817.1, read as the reverse complement.
CTTGCTTTCAGAAACGGGCGATCGCATCAGCCAAGCTTACTTTCAGCAGTTGAGAGGAGCAGGACGCGTCGTAACCTGCTATCTACCCTCAAACCAAGTTTTATAATCTCAATAAATTCTGTTTAAAATTCAGGAAGGGCATCGACGACTGACCGTGTTTCGTCTCGATGCCCTCGCTGGTTCGCTCCTCACACGTATGCAACTATAGCAGACTGCGATCGGATTTGTCACTCCCTTGAAGAAAATGTTGCATTGATGTGACGACTCACTTCTCTAAACACCTGCAAAATTCAGGGAATTGTATAAAAGTTAGGGGGCGATCGGCTAGACAGCGATAGGATGCGCTATAGGTTTTGATGTCATGTGATGTCATGTATAGTGCTACGCAGTAGAACAAGGGGAGGTAGGATGTAGCCCTACGGAGTGGAACCCCTGCACCCCGTCTCATCTACATCAGTACTGCCATATTGGATGTCATCAGTCTTTATAGTCACAGTACAACAGTCACAGTACAGTCACAGTCTGGTAAGAGGAGAGGAACCCGATGGAATATCCGGATGATTTGAAATATCTCGACAGCCACGAATATGTTCGGCTAGAGGGTGAAATTGCCACGATTGGCATTACGGCTTTTGCCATTGATCAACTGGGCGATATTGTATTTCTGGAGTTGCCAGAAGTGGGAGATGCCCTGGAGCAAGGAGAAACCTTTGGCACGGTGGAGTCTGTTAAGGCGGTTGAAGATCTCAAAGCCCCTGTTTCAGGCACCGTTGTCGAACGAAATGAGCCTTTGCTGGATACGCCGGAACAGCTGGCTGAAGATCCCTATGGGGAAGCCTGGATGCTGAAGATCCGGGTTAACAATCCGGATGAGTTGGCGGATACCCTGTCTGCCGATGACTATCGGGCGCAGGTAGAAGGAGTATAGCGTCTTGATCTAAGGGGGAGGGCCATTGACCTGACCCCGTCAGATGCTTATGGGTTTGGAGGGCTATGGTTTGGATGTTCCTAGTTTGGATAGTGATGGTTTGGATGCGCAACAGGGCTTATGCATTCTAGATCGGGGATGGACTGCCATTTTGCGGACATCGTGTGTGGCCATGTGTGTGGCGATCGCTACCTTGCCTTTATTGCAAATTGTTGCAGAAATCGCTAGAACTTATCTACATCCCCTGTCTTCCAACCTTCCAGGTTTCATCACTTATGTCGTCTTCTGAGTTCTCTACTTACTCCCAAACTCTGGCTGAAGGTACTGTGGCTGAAGGTACTGTGGCTGAAGCTAACGGTGCATCAAATCACCATCGTTCTACCGATGCGGCTGATTCAGCCCAAACTTTGTCCACAACTTTGTCCACAGAGAAATCGCCCCCAGGGAAATTGCCAGAGAAGCTGATTCCCCCTGTTGCAGCAGCAACCCAGGGCTTCGAGCAGCGGCATATTGGAATTGGAGAAGCAGATCTGCAGCAAATGCTGGCAGTGTTGGGACTTTCTACGCTAGAAGAGCTGGTTGAGAAAACCGTTCCGGCCGCCATTCGCCTGCAGCGTCCGTTGCAGTTAGGCGCTGGCAAAAGTGAGTATGAGCTGTTGCAGGAATTAAAGGCGATCGCCTGCAAAAATCAGGTGTTTCGCTCATTCATTGGCATGGGCTACGCCAACTGCATTACCCCCGCTGTGATTCAGCGCAACGTCTTGGAGAATCCGGGTTGGTATACCCAATACACCCCTTACCAGCCGGAAATTGCTCAAGGTCGCCTGGAAGCGTTGCTGAATTTTCAGACGATGGTGATGGATCTAACCGGACTAGAAATTGCCAATGCCTCTTTGCTGGATGAGGGCACCGCTGCCGCGGAAGCCATGACCTTGAGCTATGGGCAACACAAGGGCAAAGCTCAAGCTTTCTGGATCTCAGAAGCTTGTCATCCGCAGACCATTGATGTGGTCAAAACCAGAGCCTTACCGCTGGGCATTGAAGTGATTGTGGGTGATCACCGCAGCTACCGTTTTGATCAGCCGATCTTTGGAGCATTGCTGCAATACCCTGCCACCGATGGCGCAATTTATGACTATCAAGAATTTTGCGATCGCGCCCACGCCGCTGGCGCACTGGTGACTGTCGCTGCCGATCTACTCAGCCTGACCTTGCTGAAACCGCCTGGCGAATTTGGAGCCGATATTGCGGTTGGCAACACCCAACGGTTTGGGGTTTCCTTGGGCTATGGCGGCCCGCACGCGGCCTACTTTGCCACCAAAGAAGCCTACAAACGGCAGTTACCCGGTCGGCTAGTGGGGGTTTCTAAAGACGTCAATGGACATCCGGCCCTGCGTCTGGCGCTGCAAACCCGCGAACAGCATATCCGTCGAGACAAAGCCACCAGCAATATCTGTACGGCCCAAGTGCTGCTCGCTATCATGGCGAGCATGTATGCGGTCTACCACGGAGCCACTGGACTGCGGCAAATTGCTACCCGCATTCATCAGCTCACCGTTACCCTGGCTACCGGTTTAGCCAACCTGGGCTATGCCCTGGGCACAGCCCCCTACTTCGACACGCTGCGGGTAGAAGTTGCAGACCAGCAGGCAGCGATTTTGCAGCGAGCGATCGCTCAGCGAATTAACCTACGGCCGCTGGGCAAAACCGCGATCGGCATCTCCCTTGACGAAACTACCACTCCGCAAGACCTGCAAGACCTGCTGCAAATCTTTGCCCTAAATTCTGCCGTTTCCATTTCCCCGGCTGCCACTTCCCATTTCTCCTCCCCCATCCCCGCATCGTTGCAGCGCACCTCTGCCTACCTCACCCACCCCGTCTTCAACACCTACCATTCCGAAACAGAGCTGCTGCGCTATTTGTATAGGCTGCAATCCAAAGATCTATCGCTGACCACCGCCATGATTCCGCTGGGTTCTTGCACCATGAAGCTGAACGCCACCGCGGAAATGATCCCCGTCACCTGGGCCGAGTTTGCCCATATTCATCCGTTTGCCCCACTGGATCAAACTGAAGGCTATCAAATCCTGTTCCAACAGCTAGAGCAATGGCTGGCAGAAATTACCGGATTTGATGGCATCTCGCTCCAGCCCAACGCCGGATCACAGGGCGAGTACACGGGGCTGCTGGTGATTCGGCAATATCATCAGCATCGTGGTCAGGCTCACCGCAATATTTGCCTGATTCCTGAATCAGCCCACGGCACCAATCCCGCCAGCGCTGTCATGGCAGGTATGAAGGTGGTAGCCGTTGCCTGCGACCAAGACGGCAACATTGACATGGCCGATCTGCGGGCCAAAGCTGAGAAACATCAAGACCACCTGTCGGCGCTGATGGTAACTTATCCTTCCACCCATGGCGTGTTTGAAGAAGGCATTCAAGACATTTGTGCCATTATCCATGCCAATGGCGGTCAGGTTTACATGGACGGGGCCAACATGAACGCCCAGGTAGGGCTGTGCCGGCCAGCCGACTTTGGGGCAGATGTTTGCCACCTGAATTTACACAAAACCTTCTGTATTCCCCATGGCGGCGGCGGCCCCGGCATGGGCCCAATTGGGGTGCGATCGCATCTGGTGCCCTTCCTGCCCGGTCATGTGGTCGTGGATCTGGATGCATCTCGCGATCGAGAAAGCGAGCGGATTGGGGCAGTGTCGGCGGCTCCCTGGGGCAGCAGCAGCATTTTGCCGATCTCCTGGATGTATATTGCCCTGATGGGCAGTGCTGCCCTCACCCAAGCAACCCAGGTGGCCATTCTCAATGCCAACTACATTGCCAAGCGGCTGATTGACTATGGCTTCCATCCGCCCACGGTTTCCTGGCCGGTTGCCGGAACGGTGATGGTAGAGCCAACGGAGAGTGAATCGAAGCAGGAGCTAGACCGTTTCTGTGATGCGCTGATTGCCATCCGGGCCGAGATCC
>DATNOY010000816.1:0-2220 GCA_036703495.1 Coleofasciculaceae cyanobacterium | reverse complement strand
CGAATGCAGCTAAGTATGGCGAAGGGGATTGGAAAAATTCTCGGGATAACTTTTTGTTGGCTTTAGCGAAGCGGAATATGGGCAAGAAAGACATTATGCCCAATCTCAACCTGTTTTCTCAGGTGATTGTAGAAGAGGGTGGCGCTTTGACCTGGGTAGAAGGGGCCTCAAACCCTGGAGATTTCATTGACCTGAGAGCCGAAATGAATGTGCTAGTAGTGCTCTCCAATTGCCCCCATGTGTTAGATCCCAGCCCTACCTATGCGCCGACACCCATTCGGGCGATCGTTTGGAACTCACCCCAACCGACTGCGGATGATCTCTGCCGTACTGGCAATCCAGAAGCCGTGCGCGGATTCCAAAATACAGATGCCCTGTTTGTTTGATGGGCTCGGTTAATCCAGGTTACGTTCGGTGCATCGGCTAGGTCTGAGTCCCGGCTGTAGTGCCAGCAACTGTACTACCAGCAACTGTACTGCCAGCAATAGTGAAAGCGGTAGTGAAAGTGGTAGTGAAAGCAATAGTGAAAGCGATAGGAGAAGCGATCGATGAATTTAACGGCCCAAAGAACTCTAGATCCCAAGACGGCCATCTATGATCAGGTCTTGCCAGCCCGCAAGCCTTGGTCGCGCGTCATCCAAAAAGGGCAGATATTGCGCATTGTGGATTTGGGTGGTAATCAAGCAGTCGATTTTCTGGTATACAACGCCGATGACACCAGCGAACGCTACAGCGCACCCGATACAATTCGCAGTCAGAACAACATTTTTCTGACCACGGGTAGCCAGCTATATTCCAATGATGGCAATGTCATGATGACCATCCTGAACGACTCCTGTGGACGGCATGATACATCAGGTGGGGCCTGTAGCTGCGAAAGTAATTCCGTTCGCTTTGGTCTTGACAAAAAATGGCAGCATGCCTGTGTGGAGAACTTTTTGACTGCTCTGGTTCAGCATGGTATGGGCAAACGAGACATGGTGAGCAACATCAATTTCTTCATGAATGTGCCTGTTAGCAAAGATGGCACGCTAGAAATTGTGGACGGGATTTCTGATCCGGGCAGCATTGTGGATTTGCAAGCCGAAATGAATGCGCTCGTAGTCATTTCCAACTGCCCGCAAATGAATAATCCCTGCAACGGCTACAATCCTACGCCCATCCAACTGCTCGTTTGGGATGCAGACTAAACCCTATGTTTGATAAAGTTCTGGTTGCCAATCGGGGTGAAATCGCCTGTCGCATTATGCGGACTCTCGATCGCCTGGGCATTGCAGCGATCGCCGTCTACTCCGAGGCAGATGCCTATGCGCGTCATGTCTCTCTGTCTAATCAAGCCGTTAACATTGGGCCGGCCCTGGCTGCCGACAGCTATTTGCGCTGGGATCGGATCCTGGAGGCGGCCCTGCAGACCGGCGCTCAGGCGATCCATCCCGGATATGGTTTTTTGAGCGAAAATGCTGAATTTGCTGAAGCCTGTGCCCAAGAAAATATTGTCTTCATTGGCCCCACGCCAGCGCAAATGCGCAGCTTTGGTCTGAAGCATACTGCCCGTGAGCTGGCAGCCCAAAATCAGGTTCCTTTGCTGCCGGGCAGTCCGCTACTGGACAGCCTGGAACAGGCCCATGCTGCGGCTCAGGCGATCGGCTATCCGGTCATGCTCAAAAGTACGGCAGGCGGTGGTGGGATTGGCTTGCAGCTGTGCCGCAGCGAAGAAACTTTGGCTGATCTGTTTCAAACCGTACAACGGCTGAGCCAGAACAACTTCAAACAAAGCGGCGCCTACTTGGAAAAGTATGTGCAGCGGGCTCGCCATCTGGAGGTGCAGATTTTTGGCAATGGTCGGGGGGATGTGGTGGCACTGGGTGAGCGCGATTGCTCAATTCAGCGGCGCAACCAGAAGGTGATTGAAGAAACGCCTGCCCCTGGAATTAGCGATCGCCTCCGGCAAGAGCTGTTTCAGGCGGCTGTGCGGTTGGGAGAAGCGGTGCACTATCAGTCTGCGGGCACGGTGGAGTTTGTCTATGATGCCGACACCGAAGCGTTCTATTTTTTAGAGGTAAATACTCGGCTTCAGGTTGAACATGGGGTAACGGAGGCGGTAACGGGTATTGATCTAGTGGAGTGGATGGTGAGGCTGGCTGCCGGTGAGGATTTACCCTTGAACCAGTACCAAACCCATCAGCCCCAGGGAGCGGCGATTCAGCTGCGGGTCTATGC
>DATNOY010000815.1:0-4308 GCA_036703495.1 Coleofasciculaceae cyanobacterium | reverse complement strand
CTCGATCGCTAATGCTAAGCCCGGTTCTTTCCTGGATGCTTTTTTCTTTAGCGTTCAAACGTTGGCTTCTATCGGCTATGGGGCCATGTATCCCCAAACCGTTTATGCCAATTCTGTGGTGACGGTGGAAGCCATGATGGGTCTGGTATCGGTAGCAGTGCTGACGGGGCTGGCCTTTGCTCGGTTTTCTCGTCCCACCGCCCGGATTCTGTTCAGCCAGGTTGCTGTCATTACCCCGCATGAGGGCGTTCCCACCTTAATGTTCCGTACTGCCAACCAGCGGCAAAACCAGATTCTAGAAGCCCAAATGCGGGTGTATTTAATGCGGGATGAAATTACCGCCGAAGGAGAGCGGATGCGGCGGTTTCATGATCTGCGGCTTTTGAGAAACCAGACCCCCAGCTTTACCTTGAGCTGGAGTATCATGCATCCGATTGATGAATACAGCCCCCTGTACGGCATGACCGTAGAGTCGCTAGCTCAAACTAAGGCTACCATTGTGGTATCTCTCAGCGGACTGGATGAAACAGTTGCTCAGGTGATCACAGCGCGTCACACCTATGCCGCTCAGGATCTGATGTGGAACAGCCGATTTGTCGATATTTTTTACGAAACATCGGAGGGACATCGCTATCTGGACTACAGCTACTTCCACCAAGTGTTGCCGTTAGAGTGAAACAAGGACCAACTCATCCGGTTAAACGACTTGTTGTGCCCCTACGTTTCGGGCTGATCTGAGTCTGCCGAAGCTTCTACAGGGGGTTCTATCAACCGTGGTTTCACCACAACCCGACCATTCTCAACCACAGTGCAATTTTTAGACACAGGGACTACGGGTTTGCTGGGCTGCTCTGAGGATGGATTGCAAGACTGTTGATACTGTTGACAAGCACTTTGCCGCTGTTGGTTTAAGGTAACGCTGCAACAGCCAGCATTGGGGAATGACATAGGATTAAGAACTTTTAGCTCTATTTCTATTATCACTCTATTTCCGAATTCGCGATCTATCGAATTCGCGATCTATTAAGTCTGTAACCTTTCAAATCCAGAAGGGTTACAAAAAATGCCGACAGGCTTTATAGCCTGCGGCTATAGGAACTAGGGCGCTTGCTAGATTGCGCAACTCAAATCGCCCGATCGCTGGGTGAAGCGCAGGTTTTCAGAGTAATCAACAGGACAGTCGATCACGGCTGGCACATTTTGACTGAGTGCCTCCTTGAGGATGGGCAGGAAGTCGGTGCTAGAGGTGACGCGGTAGCCCTTCAACCCCATGCTTTCGGCCAGCTTGACGAAGTCAGGGTTGCTGAACTTGACGAAGGCAGACTCACCAAAGTGATTAAACTGCTTCCATTCGATTAAGCCATAGCCGCCATCGTTGAAGATGATGGTGACAAAGGGGGTGCCAATCCGCAAGGCTGTTTCTAGCTCCTGAGAGTTCATCATGAAACCGCCATCTCCAGTAACGGCAACTACTTTACGGTCAGGCGCGACCAGTTTTGCTGCAACGGCTCCAGGGATGGCAATTCCCATGGCAGCAAAGCCATTAGAAATAATGCAGGTATTGGGGCGATCGCAGTGGTAATGGCGAGCCATCCACATTTTGTGGGCTCCCACATCGGAAATGACAATATCTTCGGGGCCCATCACTTGGCGCAAATCATAGATCAGCTTTTGGGGCTTGATCGGAAAACCATCATCATAGGCATGTTCTTCATAGTCTGCCTGAATATCCTGCTTGAGGTGCAGCGCATAAGGTTCTGGTTTACCCGTGCGATCGACCCGCTTGAGAATCTCGTAGAGAGAGTCCGAAATATCTCCTACCACTTCAGCCACAGGGATATAGCTGCTGTCTACTTCGGCAGGCGTTTGGTTAATGTGGATCACAGGGGTCTTGCCACCCGGATTCCAGCGTTTGGGTGAATACTCGATCAAGTCGTAGCCCACCGCAATCACCAGATCGGCATGATCAAAGCCGCAGCTAATGTGGTCGCGCTGCTGTAGCCCTACTGACCAAAGGGCGAGCGGATGGGTGTAGGGAATCACGCCTTTGCCCATGAAGGTGTTTGAGACGGGAATGTTTAACTCTGTCGCAAAGACAGTCAGTACATCGCTAGCATGACCTCGAATGGCCCCATTGCCCACCAAAATAATCGGATTTTCGGATTGGGAGATTGCGGCTGCAGCTCGCTCGATGCTGTGGAAAGAGGCATACACTTTTTCCCGTTGATCCAACTGCAAGGGCGACCCTTCAGCCGTCATCGCCGCAATGTTTTCGGGTAGATCAATATGGACGGCACCCGGCTTTTCAGTTTGAGCAATTTTGAAGGCCTTGCGGACAATTTCTGGGGTAATGCTGGGACGGACAATTTGAGCGTTCCATTTGGTAATTGGGGCAAACAAAGCCACCAGATCGAGATATTGATGAGATTCAATATGCATCCGATCGGTTCCTACCTGTCCTGTGATTGCCACCAGAGGGGCGCGATCCAGGTTGGCATCGGCCACGCCCGTCATCAGGTTGGTGGCTCCCGGTCCTAAGGTCGAAAGACAAACGCCGGCCTTTCCCGTTAGCCGACCATAGACATCTGCCATGAAGGCAGCACCCTGTTCATGGCGGGTTGTAATAAACCGAATGGAGGAACCTTTCAGGGCTTCTAGAACATGCAGGTTCTCTTCTCCTGGCAAGCCAAAAATATATTCAACGCCTTCATTTTCTAAACATTTCACCAATAGCTGCGCCGTGTTTAAATCAGTCATATCGTTCTCCTTAACAGTGTTGCAGCGATGAGCATGGGAGCGATGGGCTACAAGATCTAATATGCCCATCGGCCCTCGCCGATCGCCTCTATTTCACCCAAACCGTTTTGATGTTGACAAACTCTCGAATACCTTCAGCGCTAAGTTCACGCCCGTAGCCCGATCGCTTAATGCCGCCAAAGGGCAGACGTGGATCGGACTTGACCATGCCGTTGATAAAGACGCTCCCGGACTCAATGTCGCTAATCAGGCGATCGCGTTCGGCTGCATCTTGAGTCCAGGCGCTAGCTCCTAGGCCAAAGGGAGTGCTATTTGCTAGCTGAATAGCAGCGGATAAATCGGGCACGCGATATAGCAAAGCCACTGGCCCAAAGAACTCTTCCTGATTAATGGGAGCGGCGGCTGGGATATCAGACAGGATGGTGGGCTGGTAATAGTTTCCCGGCAGATTGGGCAGGGGTGCACCGCCAACTAACACCTTGCCGCCTTGCTGAATGCAAGCTTGCACCTGGGCATCTAGCTCTTGGAGAATGGTGGCTGTCGCCAAAGGACCGACCTCTGTCGCCGGATCCAGCGGATCTCCAACTTTCAATGCCTTGTATTTCAAGATCAGCTGTGCGGTGAAGGCATCGGCGATCGCTTCCTGCACAATAAACCGCTTTGCTGCAATGCAGCTCTGGCCGCTGTTGATCATCCGCGCCGTCACGGCCGTTGCCACTGCCGCTTCCAGATCGGCGCTGGCCATGACAATAAAGGGATCGCTGCCGCCTAGCTCTAAGACCACTTTTTTGAGCTGTTTCCCTGCCGCACTGGCTAAGCTGGCCCCTGCCGCTTCACTGCCGGTCAGCGTTGCCGCTTTGATCCGCTCGTCTGCGACAAGCTGCGCTACTTGCTCCGAGCCAATCAGCAGCGTTTGAAACGCACCTTCTGGAAATCCAGCTCGACGCAAAATCTCCTCGATCGCCAGCGCACATTGCGGTACGTTAGAAGCGTGCTTTAAAACGCCAACATTGCCTGCCATCAAGGCGGGGGCTGCAAATCGAAACACTTGCCAGAAAGGGAAGTTCCAAGGCATGACTGCCAGAATGATGCCTAAAGGCTGGTAGCGAACAAAGCTGTGGCTAGCATCCGATGGAACGTCCACATCCTTCAGGAAGTCGGCGGCATGTTCTGCGTAGTAGCGGCAAACTGCTGCACATTTCTCGGCTTCGGCAATGCCCGCTTTAATGGGTTTCCCCATCTCCAGCGTCATGATTTTGCCGAATGCTGTCTTTTCATCCTCCAGGATTTGAGCAGCCGCCTGGAGCCACTTCGCTCGCTGAGCGAAGCTGATATGGCGATATTGTTCGAAGGTTCGTTGCGCTAGATCTAGTTTTTGGGCGATCGCTGCGTCCGTCAGTTCTTCAAACTTCTGAATGGTTTCCCCGGTAGACGGGTTGATGGTTGCAATACCCATAGTCTTGCTCTCCTTGCAATGGGGGTTCTGAATCTTAGAGCGTGGATTTTAGCGGTTGAATGGTGAGACGGCTCTCTTCAGCGTTGAGGACTTCG
>DATNOY010000814.1:0-5293 GCA_036703495.1 Coleofasciculaceae cyanobacterium | reverse complement strand
AGCCAAGGCGCAATCCTGGGGTGGCACAACGGATGATCTCCAGGCTGCTATTCAACAAGCGCAAAAGCTCAAGTCCGATCGCCCGCTCTACGGCAAAGCTCAGGCATTGATTAGCAGCTGGCAGCTAGAGACTCAAGATATTATCGTTCTAGAGCGAGCCAGGCAGCTGGCCCAACCTGGCACTATCGGAGACTTAACTTCTGCCATTGCTGAAGCTCGGCAAATTCCTTCCAGCAATCCACGGGGTAAGGAAGCACAGGATGCTATTGATGGCTGGACAGCCACCATCCAAACGATCGAAGATCGTCCTTACCTGGATCGAGCCCAGCAGTATGCCAATGGGGGAGATATACCATCGCTCCAGCATGCCATTAATGAAGCCAGTCGCATTGGGGTCGGGCGGGCGTTGTACAAGCAAGCCGATCAGCTCATCCTCGATTGGACAGGTCAGATTCAGCGCATCCAGGATCAGCCAATTCTAGATCGGGCCCGCCAGCTCGCGCTACAAGGCAACCTGCGAGCCGCCATTGATACCGCCGCCCAAATCGGGGAAGGGCGGGCGCTGTCTGGAGATGCCCAAGCTGCCATTCGGGACTGGACGCAGAGTAGCGAACAAATTGAAGATCGTCCCTACCTAGAACGGGCACGTCAACTGGCCAGCCAAGGTGACTTATCTGCCGCGATCTCTACTGCTGAGCAAATCCGCCCTGGGCGATCGCTTTACGACCAAGCTCAAGCCGACATCCGCAGCTGGCGCGATCAATCGGCCGGGCAAGACCGCATTCAGCAGGCCTATGATGCCGCTAAACTGGGCACAGCGCCGATGCTGTTGTCTGCCATCCAAATTGCTGACCAGATCCCTGCCAATAGTCCCGATCGCCCGGCCGCCAATCGTCTGATTGACCAGTGGAGCTTCCAGATCCTACAGATTGCTGAGAGCCAGGCACCCTTGAATATCACGTCTGCTATTGCAATCGCCAACAGCATTCCATCTAGCACCGGAGCCTATAATGCGGCCCAGCAAGATATCCAAACTTGGCGGCAGCAGTTGAGACGATAGGCTATGGCAATTTGCATTTTGTGAGAGCCGCGCGGCGCAAAGCTTTCACAAAATACTCTGGTTTACCATCCTTTTTCTGCTTGTTCTAGCACATAGGTAGCCACAGCTTGAATCTGGGCTTGGGATAACCGATCGCCATAAGCCGACATATTGTTCTTACCGTGGGTGACAATTTCGGCGATCGCCTCCAGTGAAGCCATCTGGTTTTTCTCAAGGGTTTTCAGCTTCAGGTTTTTGCCACGCCGGACAATATTGCCGCCATTGGCATGGCAACCGGCACAGTTGACCTGAAATACTTGGGCTCCCTGCTCCAGATCTGCGGCCCAAGCTGGCGGCACAAAGGCAGAGATGGCAATCCATAAGACCATAGCGAGCGTTAATAAGAATTTCACCTAGATTTCTCCAAACTTGAGGGATTAAGCGGCTGATTTCAAATAGGATTCAAATCGCTGGCGCAGCTGTTCAATTGTCAGATGTTGAGTCCAATATTCAACTAACGCATGACCAAAGGCCCAGGCATTACGATTGGGAGCAGCAGAGTTGACCAGCAGCAGGGGCCAAAGCGTCCGCAAATCGAACGTCAGTTCTCCGGTATTTAACAGTGAAAACAGATCATAAGCCATCTGGAGTTTGCCAATCACAATCGGTAACTGTTCGACTGGAATTTGCTCGGCTAACACATAAGCCAGGGTCGGTGAGCCGGTAGATAGCGTCGAGATAAACTGCAGCACGGGGCTTTTGAGCAGTGCCGTTAGCCCTTGCGTGGTAGTCATTTGAAATATGTAGTGGTCGATGATCTGGGCAGCGGCAATAGTACGGGCTTCTAAGTTGCGCAAAAAACGCGCTAAACGGAGCTGCTGAGCAGGGGCGATCGCCTCCACTAACCCCACAGAGAGTGCCTCCACTCCCCAGGCAATTCGTTCTGCTTGAGTATCACCCGTAACCAGGGGCAAAACCCGATCGCAAAACTCACCTAGCATCTCCGCCCGATATTCGATCGCTTGCCGAATCGCAATTTCCTTAGGGCGATCGCCCCATTGCCAGTCATAAGGAGGTTGCCACTCTCGGAAGGGCCGCAGGCGATCGACCTGGGTGACAATGGCAATAACCGGCAGCTCCGCTACCTGGATGTCTTTTAAAAAGTCCACATCCATTTGCAAAGCCGGATCTAGGGCTGGCGTCACCAGTAACAGCAAATCGGCATGCGTGGCGTAGTCCAATACGCGATCGCGAAACTCTCCTCGATTCACCTGTTCATATCCAGGTGTATCCCAAAGCGTTAGCACCTCTCCGGTTGGCGTTTGCCAGCGATAATTTTGAATTTGATCGGTGCTAGGCAAGACATCAACCGCTGCTTGCTCTGCCTGAAACAAGGTATTGATCAGGCTACTTTTTCCGGCTCCCGTTCGTCCCACCAGCAAAATACTAACGGGTTTTTGGGCCACCGCTTCAGGCGGTTCGGCTTGCGACAAGATGTTGCGGAGCGTTTCAGTTTTGGCTTTGGGTAACGCCGGTGTGGCTGGGGCAGCAGGACCGCTGATGCCAGTGCTAATACTGCCAGTGATATTGCCACTGATACTGCCAGTAATATTGCCACTGTAGAGAGCGATCGCCTGCCGACACAAGTTCCGCAATGCTGTTTCTCGTAGCATTTGCCCTAAATTCACCAATAGCTGCTGATTGGCTTGAGTGCTGTAGGGCAACGTGGCTCGGCGGGCTACTGCTGCCGCCGGATTTAAGATCCATTGGGCCCAGCTCCAAACTTGCCAAAGCTTACGCGCTGAGGGTTCCAATTTTCGATACACCTCATAGGCCTCAACGGTTTGTCCAATCGTCACCTGATTGAGAGCGGGGGAAAGCTTTTGCATCCATTGATCGAGATCATCCACTGTTCCCCGAATCAACCCATAAGCCTGAGGAATGTAAATGTTGAGCAACGGGTACTTGACGCCGGGATAGTAGATGTGGGCGATCGCCGCAACTAGCTCCTGGCATCTTGTCCAAAAGGTTTGCCAATCTTCCCAAATCAGGCGATCGTTCTGGGCAGTTTTTAAAATTTCTTGCAAGGCAGCTTCGGCTTGGCTGGCAGAACTGCTGGTTGGTAAAGCAATTGCCTCATCTACAGCAGCTGCCATCTCTTTATTGACCTCTGCTACGGCTGCTTCCACCTGCGCAATCACAGGGCGAGTCCATTTGACCAGCAGCCACTGCCAGCCTACTAGAAGAAGCGTGAAAATCCCCCAGATCCAACTCAGCCCCCACTGGTGGATCTGTAACCCGGCTGCCACCATCAAGAAGCTGATGATGGTAGCAATAGGCAAGGTTAAAACAACCCACTGCCACAGCTTTAATCGCATCATGGTCTTCACCTCATCTTTACTTTATCCTTTGCCTTGATCAGTATTGACCTCAGTTGCTATTGCTATTCTCGATCGAACCCTCAGAATCCGCAGGGGGTATAGTTTGAAAGATTTTTTGATCTAGGAACAGGACGTAGCACCGGACAGAAAACGTTGTAAGATTTATCGAAAATTTCATAAGGGCATGCGAGAAATAAAATCCATTTAAAGAAGTAGTAAGTAAGTCATCTACCCATTGAAGTATTTTCAGGATTAGCAGAAACTAGAAGTACAGAGAAGTATCTTTAATATGTTTGGTAGACGTTAAAGTGATAAAAGCACATTTTTGAAGGGTTTTAATCCCATCTAGGGGATGACTGACTGGTTATAAGCAGCTTATAAGCAGCTAAATCAAGATTGCAGTGAGGCAGGTTCACCCGGAGCCTTGAACGACTTGCAAAATATCGTCGGGTTAATTAGATTTACTGATTGCCCTGGCTCTAGCGACTGCATCTGAATTCTAGGAAACCTTTGAAATTTAAACTGAATCAATTCAAGATCGCACCATTTATTTAATATTGAGCCAATTTTGAAAACGCCCAACCAATGAGGGACGGATTGAGTGTTGGCTGGTATTTTGATGTCTAAAAAGACTGTAGGAGTTAGTTAAATTGAAATTTAATGATCTTAGGCAGTTTGAAGATAATTTATTAATTGAGACCGATATCTGTATTGTTGGCAGTGGTCCGGCCGGTCTGTCGATTGCTAAAGAGTTTGTCGGTACCTCTATTCAAGTTTGGATTGTTGAAAGCGGCGGATTGGACGAAGAGCCTGATACTCAAGCACTCTATGAGATTGAGAGTGTAGGGGTTCCCAGAGTCATGCAGCAGGATATCATCCGCTCTCGCATTTTTGGCGGTAGCTCCCACATCTGGACAGGGCGGTGTGCTCCTTTTGATCCCCTTGATTTTCAAGCCCGTCCCTGGATTCCCCACTCAGGATGGCCCATTAACCGCGAACAGCTTGATCCTTATCTAGAACGGGCTGGAGTCAATCTTGGTCTAGGGCCTCACTGTTATGATGAGCAGCTATGGGAGTTGTTTAAAGCCCCACGTCCTACGCCTTTGCTAGATGAACAGGTGCTGAAACCGGTTTTCTGGCAATTTAGCAAAAGCATTAAAGAGCCGGGACAACCTACCCGATTTGGGCGGCATTTCATGCCGAGTAATGCGCCTAATATTAATGTTTTGCTGCACGCTAACGTGACTCATCTCAATACCAATGAGACTGGCACCTGCCTAGAGTCGATTGAAGTGAGTACGTTAGAAAATAAGCGAGGGTCTATTAAGGCAAAGGCAATCATCTTATGCTGCGGCGGCATCGAAAACGCCCGCCTGCTGCTTGCCTCTAACCGCATTCTTCCGAATGGCGTGGGCAATCAAAATGACACGGTAGGCCGCTTTTTAATGGATCATCCGGGTTGTGTGATTGGCGGTTTTGATACCCGGCGTTCTTCAAAGGTTCGCAATCGCTTCGGACAATATTGGCTGGATAACGCGCAGGGCCGCCATGTCTATTTGCAAGGAATGGCCTTGAGCCCAGAAATTCAAGCGAAAGAGGGGCTTTTAAATTGCGCCACTTTTCTAGAAGAGTATGCAGCGCAGGATGATCCTTGGATTGCCTTAAGACGGCTGAAAACATCGCTGAAGAAACAGCCCCAAGACTCTGCTGCAACGGTAGACAAAGCCATGTTCTGGCGAAGTGAAGCGACTTCAGAGGTCGCACCGACACCGTCTCGAGATATGCTGGCCGTTTTAGGTCATCCGGGAATTGCCTTCCAGGGGGTTTATCGTCGATTGGCCAAGCATCGCCCTCCTTTGCCAAAGGCTGAGCG
>DATNOY010000813.1:0-4707 GCA_036703495.1 Coleofasciculaceae cyanobacterium | reverse complement strand
GGCTGGGCTGCGGCGGATCAACATTAGCCTGGATTCCCTAGAGCCGGAAACCTTTGATCGAATTATTGGTAGTCGGGGACGCTCTCGCTGGCAGCAGGTTTGGCAGGGCATTCAAACGGCGCATCAGGTGGGGTTTGATCCGCTCAAGCTAAACGTGGTTGTGATCCCAGGTGTGAATGATCACGAAGTTTTGGATCTGGCGGCACTCAGTATCGATCGCCAATGGCATGTGCGGTTCATTGAGTTTATGCCGATCGGTAACGCTAGCTTGTTTGGCAGTAAAGGTTGGGTGGATTCACAAGAACTGCGGCAACGCATTCGCGATCGCTGGGGGCTTACCGAAGCGCAGGTGCGGGGCAACGGGCCGGCCGATGTCTTCCAGATTCCTGGAGCCAAGGGAACGTTAGGATTTATTAGCCAAATGTCGGAATGTTTCTGCGATCGCTGCAATCGGATGCGGCTATCTGCCGATGGCTGGCTACGACCCTGCCTGCTCAACGAAACTGGGCAGCTTGATCTCAAAACCGCCCTACGCGCTGGCGTTCCCATCGCTGAAATTCGCGATCGCGTTCAGCACCTTTTAGCCTTAAAACCTGAAATTAACTATAAACAGCGAGAATCTGGCACTGGCAGCGGCACTTATGTCAGAACTATGTCTCAGATTGGGGGCTAGTTGCCAACGCGATGGCAATTTTTAACTGAGTCGAGTGCAGATTATTTATTGAAAGCCTCGCGGAGCGAGGCTTTCAATAAATAATCTGGCTTTAGCCGAGTGCACACCGCTATATATCGCGGGTTGCAATGGCGGGCAGTCCAGCACGAAGGGCTACAAACAAATCCATAAAAATAAGCCCCTTGACTGACAGATTCAAGGAGCTTAGAAAAATTTAGATGTCGCATCGCAGCCGCGCAGATGCAACTTGAACATTCAAACCATCAAATTCAGAAGGATTAAGCTTGGCGAGAGTAGTACTCAACCACCAGCAGTTCATTCACTTGTAGCGCGATCCATTCGCGCTCAACCACACCATTGACCTTGCCGATCATCTTGTTCTTGTCAAACTCTAAATGGCTAGGGAGGTGAGCCAAACCTGGGAATTGCAGATTGGCTTCCACTAGCTTACGGGAGCGATCGCTATCTCTCACACCAATCACCTCTCCAGGTCGGCACTGGTAGCTGGCAATATCCACCACACGCCCGTTGACCGTAACGTGACCATGGTTGACCAACTGCCGGGCGCTAGGAATGGTAGGAGCCATGCCCAACCGGAACACGGTATTGTCCAACCGCATTTCTAGTAGCTGTAGCAAAACCTGACCCGTGGAACCGGCTGCTCGCCGAGCTTTACGGACATAACGCAGCAATTGAGTTTCAGAAACTCCATAGTTGAAGCGAAGCTTTTGCTTCTCTTCTAGGCGAACGGCATACTCCGATCGCTTTTTGCGAGCCTGACCATGTTGACCGGGGGGATATGCCCGTCTGGGAGTCTTGCGCGACAGACCTGGCAATTCGCCTAGGCGACGCACAATTCTGAGGCGGGGACCTCGATATCGCGACATCTAACTTCCTCTCTACAAAGACTTGCGCCAAAACTATTATTGTAGTTGATCTAACTAAGATGTCAAAGCCTTTGCTACAATAACTCTATTGGAGTTGCTCAGCTCCAGGCTTAAAGGCTATGCTTCCACGGCATTCTACGGCTAACTGAGCAGATTGAAAGTAAGCGCAGCTTTTTTCAGCTTTGATTTGCAGCTAGGCATTTTGCCTGTCCTGGAGGGATGTAGCAAGGTGCGCTAGCCTTTATTCCAGACTGCCTATCTAGTTGCTGCCTTTTGCAGCCTACTTAGTTACCGTATGTCTAGTTGAATATTGTCTAAGGTTAAGTGATAGCAAGCTTCAATCAGGATTGGTAATACCTACTGAATATACCAAGCAACGCTGAAAGGTTATGAAGTGTTTGTGCTAGCATTAAACACGAGGTAAGGTTCTTCAGACACAGACTCACGGCATTGGAAGCCTTACAGAGACCAATGCTGTGTCAATTCGTAGAAGCTGTGTCCCGACGAAATTTGTACAATCCATTCAATTGAACCCTAAAAAGGGCTGAAAATGCTATGAACCAGCAGGTTGCTCACCCGATGGAAAAATTTCAGCGTCAGGTGCGATCGCTCGTCCAATCTAAAGTAATTAAACCCAACGATCGGCTTTGGAAAATTGCGCTGCTTTATGGAGACGAGTGGACGTATTGGAAAAAAGAGCTAGAAGATTTTGAATTTTCAATGCAAGACCCGATTAGTGACTTGCTAGCGGTCGAGACTTGGGATGACAGTGACTAGATCAGCTATTAGTCCGGAGGTTGTTAGTTTTAAGGGAATTAATTCTAAGGCAGGTGGGAGGCTTGCCCCCACCTGAGGAATCTCCCCATCACTATCGAGGATCAAACTGATCCAGATTAGGGCGAACTTTGGCACGAATGGCGATCGCCGTAATATTATCGTGACCATTCTGCTGGTTGGCCAGGTCAATCAGCTGATGCACGCCTTGCTCTAAATTATTTTGAGAGCTAAGCAACGGCTCTAGATGAGTTCGCCAGTGCGCTTCTAACAGATTGTTGTCGGTCAACCCATCTGAGCACAGCAGCAGCAGCATGTCCTCATTTAGCTCTAGGAAACGGATATCTGGGCTGACGAAATTTTCGTCTCTCGGACCCAGTGCTTGCGTTAACTGATAGGCATCGGGACGAGCATAGGCGATGGCAGGTTCTACACCCCGCTGAATTTCTCGTTGCCCCACTTCATGATCCACGGTGAGGAGTTCTAAACCCCGTCTGCGGCTAAAGCGATACAGACGGCTGTCTCCAACATGGGCGATCGCCACTTCCGTATCTTGAATCAAGACTAGCACCAGCGTTGTGCCCATTCGCCCACTGCCTGAGCGGGCATTTTCCTGATTCCGATTGTAGATAGCGGTGTTGGCCTGGTGAATCCCTACTCGAATCACTTCATAGCTAGGGAGCTTCCCCTGCCAATGTTCAGCGAAGTAATTTTGTAAGGTTTCAACGGCTAAAGCACTGGCAACTTCGCCCCCAGCATGTCCTCCCATGCCATCACAAAGAATATATAGCCCTTTAGCATGGAGCGCTCGCCCCTTAGACCCCTCTAGCTTCTTAATTTCGGTTTGAATGCTGAAGCAGTCTTCGTTGTGGTCTCGCTGCCGCCCAATATCCGTTGCACCTGCATCCTCCAGGCTCACGAGCCGCATGGGCAGCACGATGGTTGGGGAGTCATCCCCTTCAGAGTAGGTATCTTCATCGCTAGCCGTTGGCGGCTCTGGGGCAGCATCTGCTAGGGAATCTAGCGGAAGAGTCGTTTCCTGCTCAAGCAGAAGCGCTGAGTCAGCGGTTTTTAGGTCGGGAACCCGCAAAGGTGGAAGGATGCCCGGTTCTAGGGGTGCAGTGACGGGCTCAGTTGAGTCAGAATCATCCCGAAAGAATGTCTCACCATCCAGATTGGTGTCATCCATCATAAAAGGATTAAGAGGTTCAGGGGCGTTTGGGGGAGTAACCATTGTGGTAAGTTCAGGTTGAAGCGCAGTCGCAATTTCTTCAATGCGCGATCGCAGTTGCTCTAGGGAGTTTACTATACCAGCTTCTAAATCGTTGTAGAGTCGGGCTAAGTCACCTCGCTGAGTCCGTTGCGATCGCTGAAACAGCGTTTGCCATAAGCGCCCTAAGTCCTGTAGAACAGGCGGTTGCTCTGGAGAGTCAGGATATAGACGTTGTAAACATAACAAATGATCTTCATCGACCCGTAAATTATCCAGCACCAGAAGGCTCTGACAGCAGTGTTTGGTTTGCAACATGGCCCAGAGTTCGATCATCTCATGGAGCCAATACAAAATTTGCATCGGCAATACCTGCTCATCCTGCCAGAAATTGAGCAAAAGCGGCATTGTTGTCCAATCTTCCAGAAGAACAACTTCTACCCCATCCTGTTCCCAGGCATCATGCACCTGGGGCAACGGTAAAGCTGGATAGCGCTGTCGCAGATCTAGATAAGGCCGAGCAGCAGGCGGCACATCCAGAGTTTGACACATGTCAGAGATAGACTCAGTGTCCGAGTGGCGATCGTAGCAAACGTCTAACAGCGAAGATTGTAGAGGCTGGCAGTCTAAAACTTTTGCTTCTGCCAGGTTTTCTGAATAGGAGCAAACAGAGAGGATTTGGTAGCGCAGATGGCGATCGAGATACTTGCCCTTGAGAAGAGTATCAACGTTGATCGTCTCCTTACCCTCTATTCCCTTTCCCCCCATCCCCTTGCTCAGTACAGCCTCTTGGCTAGAAGATGCAGGTTCAACCTCAACCGGTTCACATTCTATGGGCTGATGTTTGCCTTCTACAGGCTGTCCGATCCGGGATGGCACAAGGAGGGCTCTCCAAACGGTTCCAGTGGCAGTACCACAATTAGGGCAATACTCCGTCTCAAATGCCACGGAGGTTTTACATGCTGGGCATTCCTTCTCCGTTAAGGATTCGCCGCACTTTTGGCAAAACTTGTGCGTATCTGGGTTGTCAAACTGACAGTGAGGACAAACAAGCATTTAAAGATCTTCCTCAACTCCCGATAAAAGACCAGTCCTGCGTCTCATCTGCGATTTTGAAATGAAAGCGCGGTATAGAAGCTTATTCAAAAACAACTTTCGTACAG